>JAYGDH010000539.1:0-3354 GCA_046583055.1 Pirellulaceae bacterium
GGAGGTCAAGTTGCATGCCATGATGGAAATCATGCGGGCCCTGGGGAAAGCGATTTCCCTGGATAGCGTGCTGCCCACTGTTCTCGATAGCCTCTTTAAAATTTTTGTCCAGGCAGATCGTGCTTTTATCGGTTTGCGGGATGCCAGCGGTGTGTTGGTCCCCAGGTGGTCCAAGGCGAGACGCAAGGATTCCAGCGAAGCCATTCGGATCAGCCGGACGATTATTAACCGTGTGATGGAATTGAAAGAAGCCGTGGTATCGGCGGATGCCGTGTCGGATCAGCAATTTCAGGCCAGCCAGAGTATCGCCGATTTTCGTATCCGTTCGATGATGTGTGCACCATTATTTGACAGTGAGGGTGAAGTCATCGGGGTTATCCAGGTGGATACGATTGAGCGACAGAAACAATTCAAACGGGAGGACCTTGAAGTTCTCGTCAGTGTTGCCGCTCAGGCCGGGATTGCCATCGATAATGCGAACCTGCATGAAGAAACACTGATCCAGCGAGAAGTGCAGCGGGACCTGGAATTGGCCCATGAAGTCCAGCGTGACTTCTTGCCCGATGATCAGCCCAATCTACCGGGTTACTTGTTTTATGATTATTACCAGCCGGCCAATCATGTTGGCGGTGATTACTATGACTACGTGGCCCTGCCGGACGACCGTGTTGCAGTGATCGTGGCGGATGTCGTTGGGCACGGCGTTGCGGCTGCCCTGCTGATGGCCAAGTTCTCGGCAGAAATGAGATTTTCCCTGGCCGTCGAGCCCCGTCCGGATCGGGCCGTGCGATTATTAAACGAACGGTTCAGCCGGACGCAGCAGCGTGGTTTTGTGACCATGATTATGACAGTTATTGATCCGCGTACCAACGAAGTTACGATCGTCAATGCGGGCCATATGCCCCCGGTGATGCGACTCGCTAACGGGGAGATCCAGGAGCCGGGAAGCGAGTTGTCCGGAATACCGATTGGAATCGAGGAGACCGTGGAGTATGAGCAGCACACGATCCAACTGGAGCCCGGGGAATTACTGGTGCTCTATACCGATGGCTTGAACGAAGCCTGTAACTCCGAGGATGAACAGTACGGCATTGCCCGTATCCACGAGGTGGTCTCGAAAACCGGCAGCCAGCCGGCCGAATGTGGAAAGGTTCTCGTGGAACAACTGCAGCAGTTCCAGCAGGATGTTCCCCAGGAGGACGACATGTGCCTGGTGGTTTTCGCTCGCAGCAGTGAAGAGACAGGAGAGGACTAGGCCCGGTGACCCCGGTGGCCTGCTGACACGTTCTGCGGCCGCCTTGTCCTGAGATCTATCGTCTTCGTCGCAGGATTCTTCGTGATCGGCAGCGTTGCTTGGTAGGTGCGTCAGCGACATCCGAGGGAGAGGCGGCTGGAGCCTGATCAATCCAGATATTGCGGAAGGCAACCGGATTTCCATGATGCTGCAGGTGAATGGGCATGGGCTCCGGGCCCTCGGCTTTTCCTGCACCGGTCTTGCTCTTGATCTCCTGTTGGTCGTGAATGGGGAAGCCGTTGTGGAAGACCGTGATGACGGCGTTCCGGGTTTTCTTGTTGTCTTTATCCCAGCGAGCGGCCTGGAAATGAATGTCATAGGTTTGCCAGGTCAGTGGCGGCGAGCACATGTTGATTGCCGGTGACTGCTGGCGATAGAGTCCACCGCACTCGTTGGGTTGCCCGGTCAGGCCGAAGGAGTCCAGGATCTGTACCTCGTAACGCCGCTGGATATAAACGCCGCTGTTGCCTCGCCCCTGTCCGCGAGCATAGGGCATATAGGGTGTTCGGAATTCCAGGTGTAGATGGAAATCATTGACAGCCAGGTTGGTCGTGGTACCGGTCATCAGAAGACCATCCTTGGTGATGCGGCCATTCTCGAAATGGTCGGTGGATTGTCCGTTAAAGAGCACTGTTGCGGTGCTCGGCGCTGGAAGATGCAGGGTCGGACTGGTGCGATTTATTTTGGTCAGTTGCCCCAGGTACTGCTGTTCAGCGGAGTAGACGAGGGCGACGTTGTTCTCGAGTTGAATCAAGTAGTGCACTTCCGAGTTGGCACACGTGACGATGGCCAGGCTGTCGTTGTTGGGCTCGTGGGTAACGATCATCTCCATGGAGTCACTGCGACCGGTCCAGCCGGCACCGGGAAGACCGCCAGGGTACCCAATGGCATGAAATTGTCCATCTCCCAGGGCCACGATCTGCAGCCCCAGCGTGGTCTGTGACCGCCGTCGGGAACCCAGCTTGCCTACATATTCACCCTGTACCTGGAAATCAGCGCCCGCTTTTGCCGCATCGGTAATAGCCACCTTCTGGGGGTTGGCTGGTTGGGCAGTTACGGAATTAGCCATGGTCAGCAGGCTGAAGGAACAGAGCAGATAGCCAGCGAGATGATTTCGAGAGATGCCCATGCCGGGTTTCCTTTTGCAAGAGAGCGTTGATGCTCTCCTAGCTTGATTTGAGAGTGGCCTGTTGGCAAGAGGTTGCGGCAGGTGTTTCTGTAGAACCGTCAGAAATTTCACGTCCACGTTATATCAGGCCAGATAGTTGGTCCGTAAATCGTGTAAATCCTTCAGAATCGGCTTGGCCTTTCCGTTAACGTCGAACAGTCCCGCGCCGACCCGGGAGGACTTCTTGGAATCGGTGAGTTGGTTCCAGACCAGGGCCTGGACGGCTGGTTTTGACGTCAAGATACTTAATATGTTGCGGGAGCGAGATGTTAGCGAGACCGTGTCATCAGTGTTGTCAGCAGTGTCGTCAGCGGTACTGGCATTCTGGCTGTCCTCACTCGAAAACTCGGAAAGAGTCAGGTAAACGACCAGGGGCATTCCCAGTTGGCTCCAGCGATCAATTTGTTGGCTCAGTTCCAGTAGATCTCGTGGCAAGGTACTGTTGTCATGGAAGCCCCAGTTGATTTCCAGGCCAATACCATTGATGCCCAGGTCCGCACGAATCAATAGCTCGGCGAATGTCATGGGAGACATGTCCATGCTGGTGTCTGCAAGGTATTCGCCCCAGGGTTGGCTGATGGTAACGATCAGTGGTGTCTTGTTGTCATGCTTTCGCAGGGTTTCGATGGAACTGACAGCCAGGTGTAGTAATTGTTCCTCGGAGAGCGATAGGCAGTTGTCCACGTTCATGTTGGCAACGGAATTCCAGATGTGCACCTGGTCGGAAAAGCGGGTGACGACCTCTCGGATATAATCGTTGAAGTAATTTTCAATGGTGGGGAAGTCGTCTTCCCAGAGATAGAGCCAGTCGGGCACGTTGGCCTGGTTTAATTGCACGAGGGGGCCGGCGATGACTTTCATCTCCTTGCGGTGGCACCAGCGGATCTGTTTT
>JAYGDH010000573.1:0-8523 GCA_046583055.1 Pirellulaceae bacterium
TAACAATCAGTCGATGCAGGTACTTGAGACTCCAGCGATTTTGCTGCAACTCGCTTGCCAGGAAATCGAGTAATTCCGGGTGTGAAGGCTGTTCGCCCTGAATTCCAAAATCGTCAATCGAAGAAACCAGACCACGGCCGAAATATCGATACCATACACGGTTAACCACGACACGAGCAGTCAAAGGGTGCTGGGCCGCTATCAGCCAGTGCGCAAAATCCAAACGGTTTGGCTGCTTGGCTTTCGATTCGATGGCCGGCAACACTGCCAAGGTGTCAGCCGTCACCTGGGGCCCCTTGTCCAGGAAGTTCCCTCGTACATGAATATTTGTCACGCGAGCTTGTGATCGTTCCGCAACGACCTGGGCCTTGGAACCCCCTTGCTTGGGCGATTTCTTCTGATGCTCGGCCACCGCGGCGTTGAGCCTGGACATTTCGCTGTCCAGCGCACGAAAGTAATCACGGATCGTCTTGCGCTGCTGATCGTTACGATCTTTTTCCGCTACGGCTACTGCCTCGATTACCGGGGCGGGCACACCATCCAGGGGCACCGGGCCCTGGAGATCCGTTGTTGAAATGCGGAAGTAACCAATGTTGTGAGTGCCGGAACCCGTGTAGGCCTGGTCGAGCACCACGGTCAACTTGCTGCCTGCCGCCACTGCGATCGGTTCCTCCAGCTCAAAGGCGGCGACGTGGCGTTTTCCAAGTTGAGGACTCACCGCCCAACCATCCTTGGGATTCATGTTAATTGCCAACGCAACCGCCCAATCCTGCTGTGAAAAATCAGCGCGAGCCCGAACAAGCTTCAGAGGTACAGGGCGAGCTTGCTGCCCGTTTTCCGTAAGCGCTGCCCGAAAGGTCGTGAGCACGAAATTACCGTTTGCAGCACGCCCGGGGCCCTGCTTGACCAATGTTTTATGCGGCAACACCTCCAGGCGAATCGCTGCCAGGCTGCCTGCAGTCATTTCCCCGGTCACCGTGTAGAGGTCCGATTGTTCATTCCTGCCTGTCGCCAATATCGACTGATCAGCCTGCACCATCAAATCAGCGCCCTTGGCAGCCGTTGCCTGGGTCGTCTTCAATGGCTTCCAACTCACCTCCTGGCCTGCCACTTCCTTTTCCCAGGCAACCTGGGCAGCCGGCAACTTCGTTTTCTCATAGGCCGCCAGGGCATCCTGTAAGCGTTGATGATCTCGATCGAAAGCTTCCTTGGCAGTCGCATACTGCTGGCTTTCCTGCAGAGAAGGAGCCACGATATCAGCTTCATCGATATTATTAAAAAAGGCGTACATGGAATAATATTCGCGCTGTGAGATCGGGTCGTACTTGTGAGCATGGCACTGGGCACAGCCCACGGTCAGGCCTAGCCAGATCGTGCTTACCGTGTTGATACGATCCACGGTTTTCTTGACACGATCTTCTTCCTTATCCGTACCACCTTCGGTGTTATGCAGGGTATTACGGTGAAAGCCACTTGCCACGCGATGCTCCCGCGTTGCCTTGGGTAACATATCACCGGCAATCTGGGCGACCGTAAAGTCGTCGTAGGGCATGTCGGCATTGAATGCATTGATAACCCAATCCCGGTACTGCCAGGCAAACGGTCGCGGCCGATCCTTTTCGTAGCCATCGCTGTCTGCATAGCGAGCCAGGTCCAGCCAGTGGCGACCCCAACGTTCTCCGTAATGCGGCGACTTTAGAATACGCTGGACAAGTTGCTGGTAGGCATCATCTCGCTCATCCTGCAAAAACTCCACCACTTCCTCCGGTGGTGGCGTCAATCCAAGCAGGTCCAGGTAAAGTCGTCGAATCAACCGGGAACGCCCCACGGGCGGAGCAAGTGTCAGGTTATGCTTGCGAAGTTTTTTCAACACAAAAGCATCGATGGGATTATCGAGGGAAGCGTCCGCAATGCCCGGTATCCCGGGACGTTTGATCGCCTGGAATGCCCAGTGCTTACTCTGGGTATTCTCATCAGCCGAGTCCGGCCAGTTCACTCCCTGGTCAATCCAGCCTCGAATCAAGGCAATCTGGGCATCCGTGAGAGGCGTACCTTCCCCGTCCGGGGGCATCACGCCAATCTCTTGATCCTGGCCCACCAGGACCTGGACCAGGCGACTATCAGCACTCTTGCCGGCCAGGATCACCGATCCCCGATCACTTCCCTGGAGAGCCAGCTTCCTGCGATCCAATCGCAGACCCGCTTCCTGCGTCTCCAGGCCATGACAGGAATAGCAATTCTTCCGAAACAGCGGCTGGATATCCCGCACGAAATCAACCGTCAACTTCGTTGGCGCGGGAAGGGCACGCGACTTGGCCGGTGGTTCCCATGCCTGTAGTGACATGGCCATACTGGGTACTGCCAGACCCAGCATGGCACATCGCCAGTGGAATTTTACCCACCTCATAAATAGCTCCTCTTCTTCACTTTACCGGAACCGCATGCTCCTGGCTCCATGGTACCTGGAAGCACATCTCAGCACGACACTATATTAACTAAACTACGCAACGAGCGTCAAACCGAAGCGCTTATTGAGCCTCTGCAGGGAACCTGGACCTATCCACTCCTGGGACACGATACAAATCCAACTCCTTTCGAATGGCAGCCCGCTTGTGGTATACAGAAACCAAGTCGTTTTCTTATTTCACACTTCAGCCGAGTAACCTTGCGATGTCCTTAGAATTGCGTAAGCGGATCTTTACTGAACTTGATGCGCTGGTCCTGATTGATCCACACACTCATATCAATGCCCTGCAACCCGCCTCCGAGACCCTGGCCGACATTCTCGGATATCATTACTATACGGAATTAGCTCATTCAACAGGTCTGCCTCGGGATCGCATTGAAGAAGCCAACCTCGACCCCAAGGAGAAGGTAGGACGACTGGTTGAATACCTGGGGCCCTTGAATAACACGATTCAGCACAGTTGGCTGATCGAAATGGCTCAATCATTCTTTGGGTTTGAGGATGACCACATCGACGCCAGCAACTGGGAGGGCCTGTATGATCAGGCGGCTCAACGGATGGGCAGCGAGGACTGGTCGCAACAGGTCCTGGACCAGAGCAAGCTGGAAGCTGTGTTCCTGACAAATGATTTTGATGACCCCCTGGAGGGATTTGATTCCTCGGTTTACATCCCCTGCCTGAGAACCGACGACCTGGTATTTCACCTGGCACGTCCCGAAGTCCAACAGCGTCTTGATGTCGCCACGAACAGCTCCTTTCGTGACCCCCAATCCCTGAAGGAATCGCTTGCGCAACTATTCCAGCATTTCACGGATCACCAGGCTCGGGCATGTGCTATTTCGTTGCCCCCGGATTTCACCCCGACTCGCATTTCCAACAGTCGCGCCGCGACGGCCATTGAAGCCATTCGCCTGATGGGAGATGAAACTGATGCCGGGCATCGCCGCGCGGTTGCCAACTTCGTTTTTTGGACACTCACCGAACTGTGCGCTGAATATCAGTTACCCTTTGATCTCATGATTGGTGTCAATCGCGGCGTCTACCAGGAGGGTGTTTACCAGGGACAGGACCTGTACGACAGTCGCGTATCCCTGATCCAGTACCAGCAACTGTGGAACGCTTTCCCCCAGGTAACCTTCCCGGTTTCCGTACTGGCTAGTGTCACGAACCAGGAATTGACCAGTTATGCCTGGATCTTTCCAAACGTCATCACTCACGGCCACTGGTGGTACAGTAATACTCCCACTTATATCGAACACGATGCCGCAGCCCGATTGGAAGCCGTACCACGAAGCAAGCAAATCGGCTACTACAGCGACATGTACAAGTTGGAGTTCGCCCTGCCAAAGTTCAACATGTACAAACGAATTCTTGCCAAGATCCTGGCAGAACGTTTTGTCCTCGACCGCAACTGGACCGAGGCCCAGGCGATTGCCCTGGGACGCCAGGTCCTGCGCGGCAATGTCGAAAGCGTCTTTAACCTTGGCGGCTAAATCACACAGTTCACTTACTCCGGGGACCTTTCAACAGCCATGAATCATCAAGCTCACCCTTGCCTGTCTGCGACACGATCCGATAGCCTCCTGGAAAAACATGTCTTGTCCGTCCGACATTCCTGGATCCTGATACTGGGCATCCTCGTCACCAACGGGCAGGGAAATATCCTGCACGCCGCCCCGCCCCTGCCGAACATCGTGATCCTCCTGGCGGACGATCTGGGTTATGGAGAACTGGGGTGCCAGGGGAACAAAGAAATCCCCACGCCTCATATCGATTCGATTGCCAGCAACGGCATTCGATTCACCGATGGATACGTAACAGCCGCTTACTGTAGTGCGTCACGCGCTGGCTTGATGACAGGCCGCTACCAGACTCGTTTTGGCCACGAGTTCAATCCGACCGGCGCTCATAATGAAGATCCCGGAGCCGGCCTCCCGCTGTCAGAAATCACGCTGGCCCAACACCTGCACCGCGTGGGTTATCGCACTGGTCTCATTGGAAAATGGCACCTTGGGGGTACCGCCAAGTACCATCCACTGCGACGCGGTTTCGATGAATTCTTTGGTTTCATGCACGAGGGCCATTTTTTCGTTCCGCCCCCGTACCGTGGCGTTACGACCTGGCTGCGTCGCAGGTCCCTGCCCAACAATCAACGTGGTCGCTGGACAAGCCCGGATCAAAAGCTGATCTATTCAACGCATCTTGGCAGAGACGAACCCGCCTACGATGCAGACAATCCCATCTACCGGGGAGGACAACCCGTTGCGGAGTCCACCTATCTAACGGATGCATTCACCCGCGAGGCGATTGATTTCATCGACCGCAACGCTGCTCAACCCTTCTTTCTCTGCCTGGCCTACAATGCTGTACATAGCCCGTTGCAAGGTGCCGATCGTTACATGGATCGATTTCAACACATCGAAGATATTCAACGACGGATCTTTGCGGCCATGCTCAGCAATCTCGACGACAGCGTGGGGCAGGTCCTTGGCCAACTTTCGAAATCAGGCGTTGCCGAGCAAACCCTGGTGTTTTTTCTGAGTGACAACGGGGGCCCCACTCGGGAACTTACTTCCAGCAACCTGCCGTTACGAGGTGGCAAGGGGGACGTCTTTGAGGGAGGGATTCGTGTGCCTTTCCTTTGCCAGTGGAAGGGCACCCTGCCGGCCGGAAAAACCTACCGAAAACCGGTTATCTCGCTGGACATCCTGGCCACGGCCATGGCGGCTTCCCAGCGGCCAGCACCAGCCATGCGAAAAATCGACGGTGTCAACCTGCTGCCTTACCTGCGCGGAGAGAACGGTAATCGCCCCCATCAAGAACTGTACTGGCGACTCCAGCAAAAAACAGCCCTGCGGTCCGGAGACTGGAAACTGGTCCGGAATCCCCGTCGCGGCCAGGATGCAGCCTGGCAACTCTATCACCTTGCTGAGGACCTAGGCGAATCCAGCAACCTCGCCACCACACGTCCGGATAAGCTGGAGCAACTCAAGGCAGCATGGAAAGCCTGGGATGACCAGATGGTTGAACCAGTCTGGAGTCCCCGGAAATAACCAACCAGGCTGCTCAGGCGTGCCCCGAATCTCGGCCGTTGCAAAAAAAACAGGAAACCACGCGAACCCCGGGTGATGGGACGTGTCTAAGTTGTAACCGAAGAGCTTACCAAGCCATGACAACTTGCCGGCGAATCGTTGTTTTTACCGGATAAATGGTGCTGTTCGCCAGATCGCCACTCCACAAGGAGCAGTGATCTATTAGACTGGAATTAACTTGGTTACTGGGCAGCAGAGATACCAACTGGCCCACCCAGGTGTTTTTGTTTACGAAAAACGGTCTCTTAAGCTGTGCTCATGCACGGACGGGAAGCGTATCGTGCGTAATCCAATGCCTACCCAATCGAACACGGTGATAATCCGTGGTCTCGCTCAACCAGAGCGGGACGATCGTAGTGGTATGTCTGGACAACGTTCGATCCATGCTTCACGACCCTGCTTCTTTGCACATTTCCGGCCGCGGGCTCGGCATGGCTCGCAGGGTCGCCGAATGAGAGGAACGTCTCCGCGACATTCCCATTCATTCCATCGGCCCTCACCGATGCCGTCACGGCGGTTGGCCAACTTCGCCCTGTCACTCTGAGTCGACAACGTTTCCGTAGTCAACTCCATCCTCTTGCGAAGTTCTGCCAGGTACAACCACCGGCAACATATTGCATGTTGCAGACCTGGGCTCACTCCATCACCGACCTCACCTTTCCCATGCAACCCATTTAATATTGACAATCACTCCTGGAAAACCAGTCATGACCACCACCATGCGACCACCCGTAATCGATTCAACTCCGGACACCACGCTCGCGGAGCGTGTCCGCTCCGCGCAGAACGGCTGCCGCCAGGCATTCGGTGAACTTTTCGAGCAGTTTTACCCGTCTGTCTACGCGGTGACTCTCAAGTATTCACGCAACAAGCACACGGCCGAAGAACTTTCCCAGGACGTCTTCATTCAGGCCATGAAAAAGATTGGACAACTAAGACAACCCGAATGCTTCGGTGCCTGGTTACGCGCCATTGCTCGACGCATGACAATCAACCAGCAAAGTCGCAATCGATCCTGCCTCAGCCTCGTGCCGGAAATGCTTTCCGAGGATCTCTCCGGGGCAACCCTCCCCAGCGAAGCCGTCCTGGAGAAAGAACGCGCCGAAGTCGTGCGACAGGGACTCGACCAACTGGGAGCGATGGATCGACAAACGCTTGTCGCATTTTATCTTCGGCACCAGTCACTGGCGACCATGAGTCACGAGTTTAAGGCGCCACTGGGAACCATAAAACGGCGTTTGCACGTAGCCAGGGGACGCTTGGCCAACGAAATCGATCCCTTGATGGCTGTTTGATCGACAGCACAACGGACGGGAAAACGAGCGGGAATCTAGAGATTTGGCGGAGTTTCCCCGCGCATACCAATACCACGGAAGATATCGGTTTCTGGGTAACGCTTTTTCCACTCACTCCATGTCAAGACCTCGAATTCAAGATCCTCCAGGACATGCATCTCGTCCTTTTGTTTCTTGCCATCCTCGTTGGCATCATGCCAGACAGGAATCTCGCTGCCCATCTGAAGATACTGCCTTTCGCCACAGAAAATCATCATCTTGCCTTTCTCGGTGCCGGCAAGTCCCATCATGAGTGCCTTTTTTCCGAGCGGGTCCGTGAAAACACGGATTCGCTTTTGCGGCTCGTTCTCCACGGAGTCCATTGGGTAGTAGGTAACACTGACCGGGACCCCCTTAATCACATCATTTACAACCGTCCGCTCCACGTGATCCATTGCTGAAAGTAAGTAGGCCCGTGCCTGATCCTTGAACACGACACCAATCACTTTTTCATTGGGCTGAACCTTGTCCGTATCAGCCGGATCTGTTTTGGGATTAATGATTCCCGGCGTGACCCAGGGCATTGACTGCTGATCGTAATCCTCCATCGGAGGAAGCTTGATTCGTTCATCATGCAAGTACCAGCTGGCAAGAAGGAACAAGCCAAATGCAACCATACCAGCGAATGCAGCAGCAATTAACCACGTAAATTTAGCCACGACTGAATCCTCATTAAGATGCCTAATCCATCAAGAACCGACCCTGGTTATCCCTCATGATAAAGCGGGTTCAGGCAACACGCCTTTATAGGTATACGGTCAAAACAGCCCTCAAGGTTCATTGAACTTCGGGCAACTTTGAGCGTTGGTCGCAATTGACGAAGAGGCCAGGTACGATCGCACGTATCGATCGGATTTTACTGCCCCCTGTCGGTCATACTTCACGGTCAGCTGTCGAGTACAGAAATAACCTACAGCCTAGGGCTTAGGGGCGTCGGCAGCCGGTTTTTTCGTAGTTGACGCTGGTTTCTTAGCTGCTGGTTCACTCGACGCAGGTGGTTGCGTTTCGGTGGACGCCGGAGTCTGTTCACCCGGAACACCATACAACTTATTCATGGCTGTCACGGTTTTCTCGTGCTGAGGATCGATGAACAAGGCCGCTTTGAACCAGTTGAAAGCCAACTGAAATTCACCCAGCTCCAGGGACAGATTCCCCAGTTCATAACGCGTATCAGCATTCTTCGGCTGCGCAATTGCTTCCAGGTGCAGGTTCGAAAACCGCTCTCGCTTGGCCCGCAACGGCTCGTAAATCTTCATTTTTTCCGTGGCTTCTTTCTCCATTCCCAGGCCACGGTATGCCTGGATCAGCTTGTAGAGACTTTTTGCATCAAACGGATACTCACTGCAAAGGGTCTCCATGATGCCCCGGGCTTGGGCATACTGTTTTTCTTCAATCAGCAGGGTTCCCTTGAGTCTTCTGGCTTCCTGGTAGACGGTTTCTTCATCACCACTTAACAGTGGGTTATCAACGAACATCTGGATGGACCGGTCGAGATGTTCACGTGCTTCATCGACACGGTCGATGGACCTGAAGCAAGTTGCCTGCAAGCTCAGCACCATTCGTGACTCCAATGCCTGATCCAGCGTCTTGAGCGCCTTGTCGTATTCCAGTAACTGAATTCTTGCCTGGG
>JAYGDH010000621.1:0-8024 GCA_046583055.1 Pirellulaceae bacterium
CATTGGCGACCTGCTGAAACTGGCCCAGCGGAGACTGACCGCTGCCAACCTTGAAGCCGAGCTATTGGTCGGTGACGCAACCACTTTCCAATATGATGGAGTGTTTGACGTCGTGTTACTGTCAGGAATTCTACCCTACCTGGATAACGAGCAGTGCCAACAAATGTTGGAAAGGCTAGCAGTCTGGTCTGCAGAACAATGTACCCTGCTGGTCCGATCTTCCGTCGGACTGGAAAAACGAATCGACGTGATCAACCAGTATTCCACAGCACTCAACACCCGCTACACGGGTTACTATCGAACAGTCGATGAAACCAGGGAGTTGTTTCTAGGGCAAGGCTGGCAGGCGTTGAATGACGAGCGACTTTACCAGAACCACGCCGATACCGCCGTCTGGTGGTTCAGCTTTTCTCACGGCGCTCGACAAGCTGATTAGCCTGCGTTGGACCAGGACATCCGACAGCCCCTGGCATGGCCTGTCCGTAAGGTCTGTCACCGAGGCCAGACGCGGAAAACGTCATTTCGTCCAGAACTGTGATTCCCGCGGAGCCTGGTAACGAACCTGCAGGTGGGAGGTATCGAGTTGTTTCTGGCCGGCGGCCAGTGATTTCATCCCTGCTTCCACCAGACCAGAGGTCAACAGCGTACGTTCCACCGGATAAGCTGCCTTGCCGGTCACGAACGTCTCCTCGACCTTCGCCATCAGGGCAGCCGAATAGACCACGTTAGGATTGGGCGGCAGGTAGAACAGTGTCGAAAGTGGTTGTTCCTGCCCCTGCAGCCTGGCGGCAAACGTAAAATCACCGACCAGGCCATTCATCAATAACATGGTTGCCTTCAGTCCGTCCCGGTACTCGAAACGGAAGGCGATCGGATCCTTCACCCATGCCTGCATCTGCTCCTGGGTGGGATAGCGATGGCTAAACGATTCCGGCTGAGCAAGCGTCTGGCTACGACAGAGGCAGGCGTGAAATAGTTCCGGATCCCATCCTCCCTTTTCCCAGGATCCGGATTTCATGGCTTGCCATACCGAGTCCCCTTTCAGCGCATGCATCGATGCCACCCCGGTCTCACCACCGCGGCGACGTTCCGCCATGCACTGGATCACTTCCAGGGCGTGAAAATCATAACTGTCCAGGCCACCCATCGCCACGCACATGACTTCATCCACGCCCGCACCGTAAGGCATGTCGATCGCCGGCATCCGCCATGTCACCGGCAGGGAGGAACCGGCCAGGAAGGGAAATTTCATCTCCCGGGCAGTCTCCACCATCTCCTTGGCCCATTCCCATTTCCATGACAGGTGCTTGTCGTTAAAGACAGGCACCGTTTTCTTTTCCTGCTGGAAAACCTTCACGACCTGCTTGAAGAACTCGTAACGAGGATACAGTTTCTGGCCTATTTCATTGCGCGGGTAATCACCATGTTCACCGATCACCAGGACAGCATCGACCGCCAGTTCTTTTCCTCCACAGCGTAATGCCTCCCCGATGGACGGATAGATAGGGAAATCAAATTCCTGCGAGCGACGACGACTCAGGTCATTGTCCGGCTGCTGGTCCACGTAGGCCGCCACCACGTCAAAGGGAGGCTGGTGCCAACGTCCACGGTTTGGATATCCCACCAGGAACCGCTCCCCCATGTGCCAGGCATGGGAATGGTAACGCCACTCGGTCGTCACGATCGCCATCCGCTTGCGGGGTGCTGCCTGGGCCCAGGAAAACGATGGAGCAGCCAGGGTTCCCCCCATGGCACCAAGGAATGTTCTACGATCGAGCATGCCGTTCTCCTTCAAGACAGGATTCGAGTTGCTACCATCTTAGCCACTTCCTGGCGAGCTGCGGAGTGTGACAAACGGAGATTACCGACCTTTTCTTGAGCAGCGACAAAACCAGTTGAGTGGCTCAGCATGACGTTCCCAGTCGCTTATAGTACAATAGCCAGACAGCCTTCCGCCCCTTGGACTTCGGCTTCTGACAAGAACAGGTTTACCATGCGAAGCGGCTTTTTAATCTTCGTCTTCAGCGTAACAGCCATCGCAGTCACCGGTGTCAGCCAGGAAAAACCTGTCGACTTTGCCAAGGAAATCTATCCGCTTCTTGCACAGCGCTGTTTCCAGTGTCACGGGAACAAGAAACACGAAGGTGGCCTGCGATTGGATCTGCGTTCAGCGGCACTGCGGGGTGGTGATTCCGGAAAAATCATCCTGCCCGGCAAGTCCGCTGAAAGTAATTTGCTCCAGCGCATTCGTTCCTCCGATCCCGACGAACAAATGCCCCCCAAGGGGAAACGACTAACCGGCGAAGAAATCAGCCGCCTGCAACGCTGGCTTGACCAGGGAGCCAAATGGCCCGCTGCGTTGGCTGGCAAGGAAACAAAATCGGACCACTGGGCCTTCCAAACGATCCAGCGTCCAACACTACCGGCCAAGTCAACGACAACTGCGTCCAACCCCATCGACCTGCTGGTGCAATCCCAACTGGCCTCCAAGGGCCTGCAACCCGCCACCGTTGCCGGTCCCTCTACATTGTTACGAAGACTCCACCTGGACTTGACCGGTATCACTCCTGGCGATGAGCAAATCCGCCAGTTCATCAAGGCCACTGGCGAAGATGCTGAAAAGGCCTACCAGCAGGCTGTCGATCGCCTCCTCAAGTCGCCTCATTTCGGCGAACGCTGGGCCATGGACTGGTTGGACCTGGGCCGTTACGCAGACAGCGACGGCTATGAAAAAGACTTGCCACGTCCCCATGCCTGGCGCTGGCGAAACTGGTTAATCGATGCCATCAACCGCGACCTGCCATTCGATCAATTCACCGAACAGCAACTGGCCGGTGACCTGTTGCCCGGTGCGACCGAGCAGGTGCAACTGGCAACCGGCTTTCATCGCAACACGCTCACCAACCGCGAGGGCGGTGTGGACCAGGAAGAGTACCGCGTCAAGGCAGTGGTCGATCGCATCAATACGACCTTGACGGTCTGGATGGGGCTAACGGTTGGCTGTGCAGAATGTCATTCACACAAGTACGATCCGATTAGCCACCACGAGTTTTATGGACTCTACGCTTTCTTTAACAACGCCGACGAGAAAGATCTCTCCGTGACCGCCGCGCCCCCGCTGATGGAAAAATATCAGCAGCAGAAGGATACCCACGACGCCAGGCTGGCCAAGCTGCAAGCCATGCTCGACCAGCAGCAACCGGAACTGCGCAAACGTTTTGAATCCTGGCAAGGCAGCCTGCAAACCGACCAGGCTCCCTGGTCCCTCTTGAAAATCGTTGCTACCGAGAAAACCAGCCCGCCACAACTAAAACAACATCCCGACGGATCCCTGTCAGTCATCAAGCTCAAGGACGGATCCCCCACGCTCGAATTATCAGGCTCGGTGAATTTAAAAACGGTCACCGCCCTGCGCCTCGAAGCGCTACTTGATGACCAGCTTCCCAACAAGGGGCCGGGCCTGGCGATCGACGGTAGTTTTTTCCTCAGCGGTATCTCTGCCACGTTCCAGGGCGAAAAAGACGCCACCTCCCGGCCACTGCTGCTCGATACCGTGCGCGACGAAATCAACGTGGGTAATACGGCCATCAACCAGGTGCTGATCCCCGGCCAGCCTGCTGGTTGGCAACAAGCGGGTGGCCAGCCGGGCAGCCTGGTGCTGGGAGTTGCCGCCACGGCCAGCAAGCAAGCCTGGCTCGGCAACCCGTTGCAGAGCGGCGTGCAAGACACGGCCACCGCGATGCTCAATATCTACCACGGGTCTCCCCTCCCCGCTGCCGGCACGATCGATCGCTTTCGATTCTGGTCCAAGGCAACCGAGGGAGCTACCTCGGACTTCTACTTGCTGCTGCCTACCGGCAAAGGGACCTACTACGTGGTTTACAAACACCCCTTCAAGGCCAGGGCTTCCAATGGAGAAGTTGAACTGATCCTGCCCCAACCCTGGCAGGGTCAACGTGGAGACCTGCTGGCCCATTCTGGTAACGGCAGCGCGGCTTTCCAGGTCAACGCCCAAAGTACAGACGTTCTTTATTATCCCCTAAAATCTTTTCCGAAAAAGAACCAGCCTTTCGAGCTGGCAGCCTACCCGGTCTTTAAGCAGAAACGACAATACTACCTGCAAGCCAATTTCACCCCGCTGGTTACGACGCCGACTGCCAGCAAGCCGCAGTCTGAAACGGGGGAACTCTCGTTAACCGTCAAACTGCAACACGCGGAAGCCGGTAAATCACTGGGACGCTTTCGCATCAGTGCCACCGACGCCAGCGATCCGCTGGGAATCGAATCCAAGTCGACTGTCCCCAGGGATCTACTGGCGATCGCACGCACGGCGGCGGATCAGCGGACCGACAAGCAGCAAGCCCGCTTGCTGCAGTATTACCAGTCGATCGATCCTCAAACGGCTCCGCTGAAAAAACAGCTGGCCAACCTCCGCAAGCAGGCCCCCAAGAAACCGACCGCCACGGCCCACGTCATGCAAAAACGAGGTTCCCCGCGCACGACCCACATTCACGTTCGTGGTAATTTCCTGGAACGGGGGGACGAAGTGACGACCCACACGCCCAGGTTCCTGCATCCGTTCAAGGCCCGTGGACCGCAAGCAGATCGCCTCGACCTGGCACGCTGGATCATGGACAGGAAAAACCCACTCACCGCCCGCGTGGCAGCCAATCGCATCTGGGCCCACCTGTTCGGACAGGGCCTGGTTAAAACTACCGAAGACTTTGGCACGCAGGGCGAAACGCCGGCGAACCCGGAATTGCTTGACTGGTTGGCCAGCGAACTGGTTGCCCAGGGTTGGAGCCGCAAGCAACTGATCAGGCTGATTGTCAGTTCCCATACCTACCGACAGGAATCTACTGAAACGGCCCGACAACGGGAGATCGATCCGGAAAACCTGCTCCTCTCCCGCCAGAATCGGTTCCGTTTGCAAGGCGAATTGGTCTGGGACAGTTACCTGGCCGCCGCCGGACTGTTGAACCGAACCATTGGTGGCCCCAGCTTTCGTCCCGCGCTGCCAGCGGGGACTGCCGAGATTCAATTCGTCAACAAATGGGTAGCCGACACGGGAGACCAACTACTGCGGCGGGGCATGTACATTCACCTGCAACGCAATTTGCTGCTACCGATGCTGCTGACTTTCGACCAACCTGATTCCATCGTGACCTGCACGCGTCGAGAACGTTCCAATACTCCCCTGCAAGCACTCACGCAACTCAATGCACCAACCTTTGTCCAGTCGGCCAAGGCCCTCGGCCTGCGGTTGGCGCAAACGCCCTCGGCAAATCCAGAACAACGGATCCGCCTGGCTTACCGCCTGACCGTCTGCCGAGAACCGACAGATTTTGAACTGGCTCGCGTGGGTCAATTACAACAAGATCTACTGGAAATCTATCGCAAAGATTCCAAGTCCGCCGGCCAGTTAGTAGCTGACCTTAAACTGGAAAATGTGCCGGCGGAAGAACTGGCCAGTTGGATTTCCATCGCTCGTACGATCCTCAACCTGGATGAAATGATTACCCGGGAGTAGTTGCCATGAACCTTCACCAATCTCAATTCGCCCACACTCGCCGAGAGTTCCTGACTACCAGTGCCAGTGGCCTGGGTGGAATTGCCCTCTCGTCACTGCTGCAGCAACAGGCCCTGGCAGAAGAAACGTCGCAGCGGACCGATCCGCTGGCCCCGCGGCCAACGCATTTTCCAGCCAGGGCCAAGGCCTGTATTTTTGTCTACCTGGCCGGGGCACCCAGCCAACTGGAGCTTTTTAATCCCAAGCCCAAGCTCAAGGAGATGGCCGGCAAGCAACTGCCTGACTCACTTACCAAGAACGTTCGCTTTGCCTTTATCAACAAGAAGGCTCAGTTAATGGGCTCCGCGCGGCAATTCACCCAGCATGGCAAGTCAGGCATGTGGTTCTCGGATCGCCTACCCAATATTGCTACTTGTGCCGACGACATCTGCATGATTCACTCGCTGCATACCGAGGCCTTCAATCACCATCCGGGGCAACTGGTGATGTGTTGCGGGCAACAGAAATTTGGCCTGCCCAGTATCGGATCCTGGGTAAGCTATGGCCTGGGCAGTGAATCGGAGAACCTGCCCGGTTACGTCGTCTTGAACGCCGGCCCGGCAGCCCGTGGCGGGGCAACCCTCTACTCCAGCGGTTTCCTGCCAGCCAGTTACGCGGGGGTCCTGTTTCGCAACAAGGGAGAAGCCGTACTGAATCTCAACAACCCGGCTGGCATCACGCGGCAAGTCCAGCGGCGTTCGCTCGATGCCCTTAAGGAACTTAATGGAGGTCGTTTCCAGCAGCTGGGGGACAGCGAAATAAACAGTCGGATCGCTGCTTACGAGCTGGCCTTTCGCATGCAAAGCTCGGCACCGGATTTGATTGACCTGTCGCAGGAGAGTAAAGCGACCCTCGACAACTATGGAGTCGACCGCAAGGGACAGGAAGGGGATTTTGCCCGCAACTGCCTGCTGGCCCGTCGGCTGGTGCAGCGCGGCGTTCGCTACGTCAACCTGTTCCACGGCGGCTGGGATGCCCACGGCGGCCTGGATGCCAACGTGAAAAACAATTCCAAGGTCGTCGACCAACCCCTGGCAGCGCTTATCAAGGATTTGAAACAACGTGGCATGCTCGATTCCACGCTGGTGGTCTGGGGCACAGAATTTGGTCGCACCCCGCTGGCCCAGGGGAAGAACGGTCGTGACCATCACCCGGCCGCCTACACCATCTGGATGGCAGGTGGCGGTTCGAACGCTGGTATGACCTACGGGAAAACAGATGAACTTGGCTGGTCGATTAAAGAAAACCCGCTGCATATTAATGACTTCCAGGCCACGCTCCTGCACTTGTTCGGTATCGATGACAAGCGGCTGGTCCATCGTTTCAAGGGACTCGACTTCCGCTTGACTGGTGTAGGAAATTCCGGACAGGTCGTGAAAGAATTGATTGCCTAGTTGTTGTACCTGCCGGTGCTAACGGAGATCCACTTGAAACTTACTGGCAACACCAAGAACGGCATCTTCCCTGGCCTGCTGGTCATGGTCGGGGGACTGTACGGCTGCGCGGGTCTGCTGCTGGCACCAGTTGCCGTCGCAGACGAGGCGTTCGAGGGCCGCCAGCTGGTTGGGCAACTGATTGCCGCCTCGCGAATTTACGACCAGCGTGAAATGGCAGCCGCTTCCCATCAATTGGCCAATCTTGGTAAACCGGCCGTGCCAGCTCTGATCGAGGCTCTTGACGATGTGGATGGTAACGTCCGCTGGCAAGCCATCGTGGCCCTGGGACGAATTGGCGCACCGGCCGCCACGGTCGCCACCAGGGTACTGGTTAAGGCACTCGATGATACCGATCCGGACGTACGGACCTCGGCCGCCGATACCCTGGGAAAACTCAGGCGGCGCGAGCCGCACGTGATCGAGTCACTGCGACCGCTCACCACCGACCCGCATGGCCAGGTTCGCTCGGCTGCCTGGTGGGCACTCTGGGAACTGGCCGACGACCAGCAAGCCCGTACCCGGTTGATCAAGTTGCTGGCCGATAAAGACTGGATGGTGAGCCAGGCCGCCAGCAAATACCTGGCCACGATTGGCACACCAGCGGTGGCCCCGCTGATCGGTGCCCTGGAAAAATCTCCGCAACAGGGCCAGGCTGCTGCCGCCGACTCTCTGGCCCAAATCGGCGCAGCGGCCCAGCCGGCTGTGCTCGCACTGCAATCGCTACTGGCACATGATCACGCAGCCGTGGCAACGGCTGCTTCGCGGGCACTGGGTCAAATTGGACCTGCAGCACTCCCCGTACTACTGGAAGAACTAGCAGGCAACCAGCCGCAAAGTCGCCTGCTGGCGATCGAGGCCATTGCCGCCATGGGACCTCAAGGAGCAGCAGCTGTCACGATGCTCATCAAGCGGCTGAACCATCCCAACCAGCAAACACGTCACCTGAGCGTTAAAGCCCTGGGAGCCATCGGCCCCGCCGCCCGGTCCGCGGTACCAGAACTGGTCAAGCTGCTGGCTGC
>JAYGDH010000027.1:0-4072 GCA_046583055.1 Pirellulaceae bacterium
GTGCACTGTGCCACGACCGTCACCGCAAGCAAGGACGAATCCGGATCCTTCTACAACTACACGGGACCACTAAACGTTCTCAATGGCGTGTCCTACCAACTCAAGGCCAGCCAGTTCAAGGCCAGCCCGCGACGCGGGTTCCTCCGGCGCGAATAAACACTCTGGCCACCGTGGCTCTGACGCCAAGGCTATGGTGAATTCCGTCGTTCCCGAGCGCGAATGGAGTCAACATCCGTCTCTGGAATCGCGGATTCCCATTCCAGTCCCAGTTGCGATCCCAACTGAATGTGTGAGCGATGATTCTTCACATGTGGTTCAAAATCCTTGATGGCCTTGACCAACAATTCCTGGATACTGGCCTCGGTAGCGTTGGCATCGAGTTGGGCCACCACTTTGCCGGAGACCCCGAAAGCACCAGGTTCAACCACCATGATTGCCGAAGAGTCCTTGGCTCCGGCCAACGGTTTTAAATCTTCTTTCTTCAACGTTGACCCATAGACAAATTGCCCGGCAAACTGTTCAGACCACGCCTTCCTGAGCAGCTTCTGGTTAATTGCATCCAGTTCCCGCTGGCCGGATGCGAACGTCACGACCAGGGGTCGATTATCACAGGCAGCCACGTTGAGTGACACATCGAGCTCCTTGACCATCGGTAACTGGGCGTCCGTCAAGGCAGTCTTGGCAGCCAATGGAAACTGTTGAACCAATCGGTTCATCTCGCTCGCCATGCGACTACTACTGCTAAAAGCAAAGCCCGGGCTGCGACCGGGACGTACCAGCTTTGTCTTTCCATCGGGTGCCAGGATACAGAACACGGTGTTGGCCAGGACACCTCCCTTCCCCAGGAAGATCGTCTTCATGAATTCCGCTTCTTTTTTGCTTTCGTAGGTAGCCAGGCGAATACAGACGAATTTGCGAGAAGCTGCCACGACGTCGCGAGAGGACAGGAAACTCCTGTCCATACCTTGTTTACCGGGTCACCAGACTCCCGGGATCCCCAGGCATTGAGGGGCACCTGACACCAGCAGGATCGGACGACCACTCCGTTTCGCCTCGGCTAGCCCTGTTTCCAGGTCACCATACCAGGCAATCCGCGAAGGGGAATTTTCTTCAGCATTCACCGCAGCCAGCAAGGTCATCACCAGGACCATCAAACAAATACTAGTTTTCTTGATCACGTTTTACCAACTCCTGGATACAAAAAAGATGGGGCCTGCTCAACAGTCATATAAACCCCGGTCAGTGCACCTTGTTTCGCATAAAGCCAAACCATCCCTCTGGAAACCGTGGCCTTACCGGGAAACTCTCCACGTTTATTCCTTGAGTTGCAGCAACTCAACTTTCCGGAACTCCACGGGATGGCTTTCGGACTGGAGCGAGATAAAACCACGATCGAGCATCTTGTTTCCCTGCTTGATCAGTTTCTTGGCATCGGCATCCCGTTCATCCAACTGCGGTTGTTGATATTCCATGACCATTTTCCCATTAACCAGGTGTCGAATCACCTCATTGCCACGCACTTCCACTTCAACCGTAACCCACTGGTCTCCACGGTAGGTCTCGGACTTGGAAGTAATACAATGTCGGGTGACCAATTTCTTGTCCATCACGACGTTCGTTCCTGGCGTACAGAGATTGGCCGTGGTCCGCTTTCCCGCTTCCTTGCCTCCCAGCAACTGAACTTCAATCGAAACCGGAAAGTTCTGGTCCTTGGTTATCGATTCCGGTGATTGGCAATGCAACATGATGCCGCTGTTACGAAAAGCCCAACCGGGCCCACCGGTCACCTGTTTTCCCACGAACCGGTACTCAACACGAATGCGATAACGAGAAAAACTTTTCTCGTGAAATATATGTCCGAACTGGTTACCAAACTCCTGGTACTTTTCGTAGCCGACCTTGAGCAGTCCATCCTCAACACGAAAGGTATTGCCAAAGTTCTGGTTTAGTTCGTGCCCTCGAATCTTGACCTTCCAGCCAGTGAGGTCCTTGCCATTAAAAAGCTGGATCCATTTTTCCGCGGACGGCTGAGCTGTTTTCTCCGCGGCAACTACGCCAGCAACCGGGCTTAACACAAGAGACATCAACAGCAGGCCTTGGATTACTTTATGCATCATTGTCTTTACCCAGGGATCAAGAGTTACCGGAACCGAACTCGGCAAGAAATGCCCGAGCGATCCTTTTATTGTGACAACTTGTCCCGAGAAAGCCAGCCTGCAAACTACAAAAACAACCCCCGCTGAAGCGATCAGTTGGAAGCCACGAGATTTTCTTTTTGCTTTTTAAGTTCAGCGACCAGTTCTTCCTGGATATTCCTGGGTACCCGGCGATGGGTATGCAGTTCCATGCTGAATGAACCTTCTCCCCGCGTTTGGCTGCGCAGGTCGGTGGCATATCCAAACATCTCCGCCAGCGGAACCTGGGCCTCGACCACCACGACCGTGTCGCGTAACTTGGTGGAAAGAATAATACCCCGACGACTGGTAATGTCACCGGCAATCGTACCCTGGTAGGGTTCCGGGCATTCGATTTCCAGTTTCATGATGGGTTCCAGGAGGATAGGTTTTGTCTTGGGGAACGTCTGGCGGAAGCAACCCTCGGCACACGTTTGAAAAGCCTTATCGCTACTATCTACATCATGGTAAGAACCATCCTCGAGCCTCACTTTCAACCCGATCACGGGAAACTCCGCAACCGGCCCCTTGGCTAGGCAACGACGGAACCCTTTTTCAATGGAAGGAATGTATTGCTTGGGAATCCGGCCTCCCACGACTTTTTCCTCAAACTCGAACGGTTCATCCATGTTGAACGGAACAGGCTCCATGTGTCCGATAATATGTGCATATTGCCCGGAACCGCCGGTCTGCTTCTTGTGCTTATAATTGAATTGGACAGCCACACCAGGCGCTTCACGATAGCTGACCTTCGGCGCTCCCGATTCAACTTCAACCTTGTACTCGCGACGAATTCGTTCCAGGTAGACCTCCAGGTGCAGTTCCCCCATTCCCGCGATCAACATTTCAGCGGTTTCATTATCGTGGGTTACCCGCAGTGTCGGATCTTCCTTGCGGAAACGTGCCAGGGCCTTCCCGAGTCGATCTGCATCTGAACGGTTGACCGGCCTGATCGCGATCTCGATAACCGGATCAGGAACGAACATGTTTTCCAACGTGCAGAAATCCTTTGTGGCAGCATAGGTATCACCACTGGCAGCATCGACTCCCATTACGGCAACAATATCGCCGGCCGTTGCCCGTTCGATTTCCTCGCGTTTATCGGCATGCATACGAAACAGACGGCTGAAGCGTTCGCGCTGGCCTGTTCGCTGATTGAAGTAGCCACTGCCACGTTCAATGGTTCCCTGATAGAGTCGCATGTAGGTCAGTTGTCCGAACGCCTCGTCCACGATCTTGAAGGCCATGCCAACAAAGGGCTGGTCGGGATCAGGAGAAAGGGCAATCTCGGATTCTGCTTCATCACAACTCATGGCCGTGACTTCTCGCGCCAGCGGTGAAGGCAGGTATTCCGTGATGGCATCCAGCAGTAGTTGAACTCCCTTGTTTCGGAAGGCGGATCCCATCAAGACCGGCGTTGTATTCTGGTACAGCACGGCATTGCGTGTAACTTCTCGGATTAATGCCTCGTCGATTTCTTCCTCACCCAGCAATCTTTCCATCAGGTCATCACTGTACATGGCAAGCTTTTCCAGCATCTCGTACCGCGATTCCCGGGCCGCCTCCAGCTGGTCTTCAGGAATATCATCATGCCGCAGGATCTCACCATCATGCCCCTCGAAATAAACCGCTTTCATGGTGATCAAATCGATCACTCCGCGAAAATCCTCTTCCAGTCCAATTGGCAACTGGAACAAGATCGCATCGCAGCCCAGCTTCTCACGAACCTCCTGGCATACTTTCAACGGATCGGCACCCGTTCGATCGAGTTTATTGATAAAGATCAGGCGGGGAACCCCGTATCGCTTGATCTGTCGATCAACCGTCAATGACTGAGACTGCACTCCCCCCACGGCACACAGTACCAGGATCGCACCGTCGAGCACGCGCAGGCTGCG
>JAYGDH010000060.1:0-2230 GCA_046583055.1 Pirellulaceae bacterium
AAATCACGCACGGCCTGAGCTACCGGGAAATCGGTGAAATTACCGGCTTGAGTATTTCCAACGTGGGCTACCTGCTCCACGTCGGCCTTAAATCGATTCGCGAACAATTCGCATCCTGATCCAACCAGGGTGACCAGACAACCCATAAAGGAACTTCCCCATGTCAACCGATCCTCATGACATTCGCATCACGCAGTATGTCTTCGACGAACTCAATGATGCTGACAAGATCGCTTTCGAAACAGAAATGGAACAGGACCCGCAGTTGCGTCAACTGGTTGAAGAAACCCAGGCCACCGTGGGTTCACTGCAGGCAGAACTCCAGGGCGAGCCGGTCGTCGGCTTGACCGAACAGCAACGCCAGGCGATCGAAGCAGGAATTACTAACCCTGGATCGGTAACTCCAGGAGGCGAACAAGTGACCGCGCCTTCTCCAGGGAAAACATGGGTAGGCCTGGCCCTGGCCGCTTCCCTCTTGCTGGCTTTCTCGGTCGGCATCTACCGGTATTCCCAACCCGCCGCCACCCAGGTTGCCGTGATGGACCCCACGGCCGACTCCCGTCGCGCTGTCACCGGCGATCACTCGACCAACCAATCGCGGACCGACCAGGACGTCAGCGAGCCCCTTGATTCCAGGCCTTTTTCTGAAGAGTCGTTGGAAAAGTCGGTGTTGAAAAGGGACTTTGCCGACAAAGATGAAGCAGCTGGACTCGGCCCGGACCTTCCGGCCCTTGGAATATCAGCTCATCCTGGGCCGGAGCCGATCAACGCTGCAGCAACGACCCGGAGCAAGCCCCTGAATGGTTTAAGGCAGGCCGAACGAGGTAAGAGCCTGGGCGGTTCAAGGCCTCTCCTCCCACCTGGCCGGGACCAGGATCTTGGGCGAGGACCGGAAGAAGGGCGAGGACCGGGAGAAGGTGGTGACCGTTTCGATCGCATCTACGAGAATCGGTTCCTGGCCGTCACGGACAAACCTCTCTCCACGTTTTCCATTGACGTGGATACCGCTTCCTATTCCAAGGTCCGCATGTTTCTCCAGCAGAATCGATTGCCCCGACCGGACGCGGTACGCATCGAGGAACTGGTGAACTACTTCAACTACCAATATGAAGCGCCCCAGGACGATCAACCCTTTGCTTCACGCGTGGAAATCACCCAGTGCCCCTGGACCCCGAATCACCGACTGGCACGCATTGGCATCAAGGGCAGAGAAATCGAACAGTCGAAACGTCCGTCCAGCAACCTCGTGTTTTTACTGGACGTTTCCGGATCGATGGAATCACCCAACAAGCTCCCCTTGCTCCGGCGAGGCATGAAGATGCTCGTCGACCAACTGGGTGAAAACGACCGCGTGGCCATCGTGGTCTACGCGGGTGCCGCTGGCCTGGTCCTCGACTCCACGACGGCCGACCAGAAAGGCGTTATCCTGGGCGCACTGGATCGACTGCAGGCAGGTGGTTCGACCAACGGCGGAGCAGGCATCCGACTGGCCTACCAGGTCGCCCTGGATCACTTCATCAAGGGTGGCGTCAACCGGGTCATTCTCTGCACGGACGGAGATTTCAATGTTGGCACCACGGGAACCGGGTCGCTGGTTCGCATGGCCGAAGACAATGCCAAGAGCGGCACCTTCCTGACCGTACTGGGATTCGGCATGGGCAACCATAATGATTCGATGATGGAGCAGATCTCCAACAAGGGTAATGGAAACTATGCCTTCATCGATACCGATAACGAAGCCCGAAAGGTGCTGGTCGAGCAGATCAACAGCACGCTTGTGACAATCGCCAAGGATGTCAAGATCCAGGTCGAATTCAACCCGAAAGAGGTCGCTGCCTACCGACTGATCGGGTACGAGAATCGCATCCTGGCGGCAGAGGATTTCAACGACGACACCAAGGACGCCGGAGAGATTGGTGCCGGACATACGGTCACGGCACTCTATGAAATCATCCCGGTTGGTGTCAGCAGCAAGGCCCTGGGCAAGATCGACAAGCTGAAGTACCAGAAGCCGACCAAGCCCTCGAGTGCTGCCAATCAAGGCGAATTATTGACCGTCAAGATTCGTTACAAGCAACCCGATGGTGACATCAGCAAGTTACTGGAATTCCCCATCAAGGATACGGGCAAGCGTTTTGGCCAGGCCGACCGGGACTTCCGTTTTGCCGCCGCCGTCGCCCAGTTCGGCATGTTGCTGCGTGATTCCGAGCACAAGGGGGATTCCAACTAC
>JAYGDH010000120.1:0-1955 GCA_046583055.1 Pirellulaceae bacterium
TGATGGGCCAGGCAGCTCCATCAGCCAATCCGCAGATCGTGGTGCCTGGTATGATCCCGATCGAATTGCCGATTTCCAGTAACAATTCCAGGTCGTGTAGTCGTCCCTTGCCCGCCCGGATGCGCTCGACCATGCGTAATGCCCAGGAGGTACCCTCCCGACAGGGCGTACATTGGCCACAGCTCTCGTGAGCAAAAAACTGGCAGCTATTGTGCAGGAAGTCAACCATCGAGACCGTTTCATCCATGACCACCACGGCGGCCGTTCCCAGCCCCAGGCACTGGTAGGTCCCGGGCCCTGCAAAGTCCAGTGGACAGTCGAATTCATCCGCACGCAGCAGGCCCATGCTGATACCACCCGGGATCGCTGCCTTCGGCTGTCGCCCGCCGGCTATGCCGCCACCATGCTCCTCGATTAGCTCGTTGACCGTGATTCCCAGCGGCGCCTCGTAGCATCCAGGTCGCTCCACGTGACCACTGAGACAGTACAGCTTGGGGCCGTAGCTGCCGAGGTCGCGGGGATTGTCCGGATTCGGATCGACGCCCATTGATTTGAACCAGTCCGGTCCGCGTTCGCAGATGTGTTTCACACAGGCAACGGTCTCGATGTTGTTGACAACCGTGGGCTTGCCAAACACACCCGACACGGCAGGAAAGGGCGGCTTGATGCGGGGCCAGGCACGCTTGCCTTCCAGGCTTTCAATCAAACCAGTTTCTTCACCACAGATATAGGCTGCCGCTCCGCGGTGCATCACCACGTCCAGCGAGTAGTCACTGCCCAGAATATTGTTACCCAGGTAACCGCGCTCGTAACAGTCATCCACGGCACGCTGTAACCGTTCCAGCGCCAGTGGATATTCGTAACGCAGGTAGCAGTAAGCGGTGCGAGCCTGCGTCGCAAAGCAACTGAGAAGCAGGCCTTCCAGTACCTGGTGTGGGTCCTGCTCCATCAGGATGCGGTTGTTGAATGTACCAGGTTCGCTTTCGTCAGCGTTCAGGCAGAAATAGATGGGACCCGGATGGTCGTCTGGCAGGAAGGTCCATTTTAGACCTGTTGGAAACCCGGCCCCGCCGCGGCCTCGCAAATGACTTGCCTTGACGATTTCCACGACTTCCGTCGGCGTCGACTGCTGTACCATTCGGCGCAAGGTCTGGTACCCACCCGTTGCCTCGTAGACATCGATGGCATGGTTTTCAGGATTCGTGATCCCAGCCAGTAGTACGGGTTCGAAATCAGGCACCGTGCGGTTGCTCCAGAGATTCAAGGAATTCGTCAACCTGTTCCGTGGTCAGGCGCTTGTAGAGTGTTTTTCCGGCCAGCATGCAGGGAGCAAATTCACAGGCTCCCAGGCATTCAGCCACTTCGATCGTCAGCTTGCCGTCCGCTGTTGTTTCTCCAGGCTTTAACCCGGTTCGTGCCGAAAGGTGCTCTCGGATCTGGTCGGCACCCAGTAACGCACAGCTAATGCTTCGACAAACCCAGGCCCGCGTCTCACCGTGCGGTTGATCCTGCTTGAAGAAACCATAAAAGGTGAGCGTGTCCTGGATATCTGCCGGTTTCAAATCCAGCAGTTCTGCAATTTCCACCACGGCCTGCAAGGGAACATGCCGCAAACGTTCCTGGACAATATGCAGCGCCGGTAACGTGACCGCCTGGCGGGAAGGATATCGATCGAAATGCGATTCAATCTCCGCGACCATCTCGGCCGTCAGGATACGGTCAGGGCCGTTGGATCCGGAGACTGCGGTGCCAGGTTCAGATGATGACATGGTGAATAAAATCTCGTTTGTTTAACGATCAAGTTCAGCAGCAATAATGTTCAGGCTGCCCAGTACGGCAACGATGTCGCTGAGCGTATGACCGCGAATCAAGTCCGGGAACAGGGAAAAATGAATGAACGAGGGGGGCCGACAACGAGCACGGTAGGCAACGTTGCTTTCGTCCCCGACGATGTA
>JAYGDH010000164.1:0-3593 GCA_046583055.1 Pirellulaceae bacterium
AGAACCGAAAAAACTGGGGCAGAGTGACTGGCGCGGCGTGATCAAGATCGATCCGATCAAGTCCGGGGTCCGCGTGGTCTACATCAAGAACGGCCAGCAGCTGCTGGCCCGCTTGCCCATGGTGCCCGGCTACTATCCCGAGCAAACTGCCATCCTCCCCAACGATGACAGTCGCCTGAAGGTGGAATCCTACGTGACCGGGATCCAGAACTCCCTGCTGGACCTGGTCATCCAGCAAAAGGTGTTGGAAATTCGCATCAAGGGAAAAATCAAGCAGAAGAAGTTCGACGAGGCCAATACCCTGCTCGATGAATTACGGGAATTGACCAGCCTGGAAGACCTGGAAGTGTTATTGCAGTCCAAGGAACGAGAAATCTTTGCCACCAAGCTGGACGTGCGACTGGAAAGGAAGATTACCCAGCTGTTCCAGCAGACACGCGCCCTGATGGCCAAGTACCTCGATCCGAAACTGGAAAGCAAGCTGGTCCAGGAAGTGGCCAAGAACCGCGGCAGCTGACCTTCCCCCTCCAGGAATCGTTCTCTCGCCATGCTCGGCAAGCCCGTTCTCATCAGGTACCCTGTGGGTGGCTCAAGCTGCTTCAACTCCTGCCGGGGGAAATGTCATGACACTGGTAGAAAGTCGGCCGAAACGTCTGACGATACTCTGTGCTCTCTATCTTGCGCAGGGAATCCCCTGGGGGTTCATGGATATCACACTGGTCAATTACCTGATCGATAGTGGTGTCACCGTGGGAGAAGCTGCCAAGGTTGCATCCTTTATCCTATTGCCCTGGGCCTTCAAGCTGATCTGGGCACCCTTGATCGATACCGTGACGATTCGTTCCATGGGGCGGCGGCGATCCTGGATCATCGGCGCTCAAGTGATGATGGCCCTGACACTGATTGGCATCTTGATGGTTCCCGACATCACCAAGGACCTGACAATGCTGGGCTGGATGTTTTTTATCCACAATATCTTTGCCTCGCTGCAGGATGTCTCGACTGATGCCCTGGCGGTCGATATCCTGCCCGCCGAAGAGCAGGGCCAGGCCAACGGTATGATGTGGGCCAGCAAGCTGGTCGGCTATGGCGGTGGTGGCTATCTTTTTGCCGAGTTGATTCGCAACACGGATGGTTCTATTCAATTAGCAGTCATGGTTCAAATTGCTTTGCTGGCCGCCATCATGATCCTGCCGATGCTTTGGTTGGAGCGACCAGGTGAGAAGCGTTTTCCCTGGAGTCCTGGTGGGGAGGGGGTCGTGAAGGAAGAAAACTATGGGAACCCGCGTGTCCTTAAAAGGAACATGGTGATCGCTTTCTCGCTTAGGACAACATTTGTTTTTCTGCTTTTTACTTTACTACATAATTTCGGACCTGAAATTGGCAAGTTCATGGCCAAGGGTATCTGTAAGGATAATCTTGACTGGGGGCACGTGGAACTTTCCCGAGCCAGGTTCTGGGCGATGGGGCCAGAAATTGTCCTTGCGTTACTCGGCGGTTTTTTGTCGCATGTCTGGGGACGACGAACGATCCTGGTTATTGGGATGGGATCGTGCGCGCTGCTGAATGTTGTGGCGGCGGCAGTCCCGGATATTTGGATGACGAGCTGGTTTCCGACCGTTTACCTGGTCGTTTCGCCAGGCTTAATTGCCGTTGGCTCGGTGGCATTTTTATCGATGGCGATGCGAATTTCCTGGACCCAGGCAGTCGGGACGGTCTTTACGACGTACATGGCATTGTCCAATGTCAGCGCAGTGCTTGGTAAACGAACGGTTGGTATCCTGGAAGAAGCATTTGGTTACCAGTCGGCGTTTTATGTTTCGGCAGCGATATTCGTGGTGCCGTTGTTCTTGCTAGTGCTGGTACGGCCAGGCCAGGTTGACGATGCCAAGAAGGAGTTGGAGGGGACGTCCGGGGATCCGCCATTGTTCGGACCAGAGGATGAGGCAGTTGGATAGACAAGCCTGCCCTGGCTGCTGCTACATCTTGCCGAGGAACTATATCTTGCCGAGGAAATAGCCGGCGGCGAGTCCCGTGACCATGGCAGTCAGTACGATCAGGGCCGTGGCCCAGCGTCCGGAGCGCGCCTTGAGGGGAGTCGAGGAGAGGACCAGCGGCGGGGGAATCGTGCTGCCCATTTCATTGGTGCCCGTGTCCTGGTTACTGGCGCCGTCGACCTCTTCGGATGACTGGTAACGATTGCTGTCCTGGGACTGCTCATAGTCACTGTCGAACCCGGGAGCCGTGTCATGGGCATCATCTTTTTCCAGGGGCATTGGGGGCAGTGACCAGGGAGACTTGGTCATCGGGTAGGCGGGCATGCTGGTTCGTGCGTCCAGCCAGGGCTCGAGGCGATTGGCGACCTCGGCGGCCGTGGGTATCCGTTTTTCCGGGTTCTTTTCCATCATGTCGGCGATGGTCTCGACGAAATCCTCGCTCAGGTCCGGGTTGAAACGCTTGGGGTGCCAGGGTTGTTCGTTCAGGTGGCGCTGGGCCTTGTCGCGTGTTTTGCCACCGGGGAAGGGAACCTTGCCAGTGACCGCGTAGTAGAGCGTACACCCCAGGGAATAAATATCGGCAACCGATGTAACCTCCTTAGGGCTATGGATTTGTTCTGGCGAGAGGTAGTCCGCGGTGCCCACGATCTTGCCGGCCCGGGGGTCGTCGTCGGTACGGTGGATAAATCCTGATAGTCCCAGGTCAGAAACCTTGGCGGTTCCTTCTGGCGTTACCAGGATGTTGCCAGGCTTGATATCACGATGAATGAGTCCTTGCTGGTGAGCGTGATCCAGTCCCTGGGCAGCCTGGACAATGATGCTGGCGGCCTGGGGCATGCTCAGGGCACCTTGCGAGCGGACGAGTTTTCGTAGGTCGGTGCCCGGTACGTATTCCGTGACCAGGTAAAAGACACTACCATCGTGTCCGGCAAAATCGGCGCGGACCAGGTTGGGATGATCCAACTTGGCCTGCGTGCGAATTTCCCGTTGGAAATTTTCAATGGCATAAGGTGTGGACTTGGTCAGGGGCAGCACTTTCACAGCCGACTCGCGCCCCATCATCTGGTGAACGGCCTTGAAGACCTGGCCCATACCCCCCTGCCCGATCCAGTCCGTGATAATGTAGGGTCCGAGGTTGAACTTGGTCCTGCCGGTCACCAGCTGGTTTGCCTGGTAGTTGGAAACCAGATTTTGCTCGGTCAGGAAGGAGATCAGGTTGTTTTCCACGAAACGCTTGGGTTCATCCCCGGCCAGTTCCGCATTTTTTTGCAGCGTGGCCTGGGCGTGATCAAACTGGGCTTCCGTCAGCAAGCCGCTGAGAATCGCGGAACGTCGAAAGAGATTGAGATCAGTCTTGCCCACGGTACGTGCCTGCTCTATTGAACGATTCCATGGCAACCGGTCAGTTGCCTGGAAAGACGGCCAGGCGGTGCGGTTACGCTTCTTCTTACCTTAACGCCGAGGCGGGTTCTGCGCCAAGCGGCAGGCCTGCCGCAGGCTTGCAGGCTGTGCCATTGGAGCGGTTATAACGGTCTTAATACCCGAACGATTCCCAACTGGCTGGTAACGGGGCGGTAAACTCCATTGGTTGGTCCT
>JAYGDH010000192.1:0-6516 GCA_046583055.1 Pirellulaceae bacterium
CGGGACCACCGCATGGCAATGAGCCTGGCACTAGCCGGACTACGCGTCACCGGCGTTCAAATACGGGATCCCGGCTGCACCGAGAAAACGTATCCGGGATATTTTACGGACCTGCAACAGCTACTCGCGCAGCAGACGGCCCACTGATGAGCAGTGCCGCTCGCTATTGTTTCGGGCGCTCGGCGCTCGCAATCAGCTCGTCGGCCCGTGCCAACGTATACGGACTTCCGTCGCTATTGGCCCCATCGACGGCGGCCACAAAAGATCCCTGGCAATGCTCGCATGACAATTCGCGACCCAGGTATTCAACGCGCACCTGGAGCTGGCGACCACATGTCGGGCATCGCTGCAAATAATACGTGGCTTGAGACATGACGGTATTTCCTTTCACCGTGAGCCACCAATGGATAAGGTCTGTGAAAAGGCGATTCAAGATAATCGCGGGCCTGCTGGCAAACCGTTTCCCGTGGTGGTACAGAAAAGCGGGCTTATTAGTGAATTCCGCTGGCCAGGATTTGGCACAAATCCCTGAGCCACCCCACGTTACCGAATAAGTTCGATCTTCTTGATGACCACAGGCGTGCTGGGAGTGCGAGGAAAGTCTTCCTTGTCCACGACCGGCGTCCCGCCGATCTGGTCCAGCACATCCAATCCTTCAACGATTTCACCAAAAACACAGTAGCCATAGGTCGCCGGATCCCGGGTTTCCGCATCAGGGTCCTCTGCGTCTCGGTAATCCAACGAAGGATTGTCAGCCAGGTTGATAAAGAATTCGGATTTCGCGCTGTGGATATATTCTGCGTGACGCACCATCGCAATCGTCCCGCGAACGTTCTTGAGTCCATTATCACCCTCGTGACGGATGGCAGTGCGGGCGACCTTCGGCTGGTAACCCACCTGGTATCCGCCACCGGCAACCATGAAGCCCGCGTCGACATAGTGAATGATCGTCTCATTGTAAAACTGGCGGTCAACATAATTTGTCAGAAAGTTGGCCACCGTCAGCGGTGCCTTTTCAGCGTTCAGCCGAATCCGCAGATCACCCAGTGATGTTTGAACCAGGATCTCAGGAAACAGGTTTTCTGGAGGTTGGGCCGGCGACTTATTCTGGGCTTCATCCGCCTGTAACTGCACGGCCGACGCAGCCGGCCCTTCATTGCTCAGACCCTGGGCGCTACCGGATAACGTGCCGCTGACACTCGCCTTCGGCACCCCCTGTCCGCCGTCAGAACCGCAACCCGCGCTGAACAATACCGCCAATGCCACCAGGGACAAGGCACCCGTCCTACCGCAAATAACTCTCATCCCGAGTTCCTCCTTGAACCGGCACCGAAATAACCACATCATCATTGAACAAGGGTGCCCACAAACGCAAGCTCAACCGCGCGTATGATCGGGTTTTTCCCCGTTTGACGCAACACTGATTTAGATGCCACGTCACCTCACGCAGCTAACCAACCCAGAAAAACCCAGAAGTCATAGATCCAGGGATGCGACCAGGGATTCATGGAGGCATACGCAGCACTGAACACGCTGACGGCCAAGGCAACGCAGGCCGCGCGACGAGCCGAGCTACTGCTAGCAATACGATCCAAAGCTGGAATCAGGCAGAGCGTCCAGATTGGTATTAACCAAAACAACCACCGAAAACCGCAACTAATTCCTCCATAGTTACGATCGTTAAGAGGTCTCGCGACATAAAACCCGAGGCACACAACCGTCAACAACAGGCCGCCTAACGCCAGTGGCCAAAGCTCGTGGCGTGGAACTCGCAGAGAGCAAATCACTCCCCAAAACGCCAACAGCCACACCGGCGACAAAGAAAAGATGCCATGGTGGCCAACGAGTGAATTTAGCAGGTAGGTCAGCCGCGATTTCTCACCCCGGTCGATCCCCTGCGGATTGCCCCAGTAACTGCCGACGTACTCATACCAATTTCCCCATTCACGTATCTCAATCTGCCCCCCGTGTTGCACCAGCGCCAAACGCCTCTGGCTCTTTCGATCCCAGAGGTTCCACCGGTTGGGGATCCGAGTAGCTGCGACGATGGCATTGCTATCAATGACGATCGAGTAATCCGCCAATCCCTGGTTGAGTTTCTCGTAATCAATTTCCAGCTGGCGGCCCTCGTCACTTTCGACCACGCGAACCGCATCGTCGTCTATCTCGGCCAACAGTGGGCCGTCATGTCGTTGCGCATAGGCCGGCTTCCAGGTACCATGCGCCAGATGGTTCGTGGCAAAAAACGCAACGGCGACCAGCAGTGCCCCCGGAACAAAACCGGTCACCATCTTTATTGCAGAGATTCGATACAGCCAGGCTGCCAACATCACGAGAAAGGCCAGCGCCGGTAATTCGTTAGCCACGGCGAACCCGGCCGCCAGACCGCTGCCGAGAAAAGCCCAGCGACTCGACTGCGACGCTTGCTTAATCCCGGACGCCAGCCAAACAGCCAGCAGCACGGACACCGCTGCGGGCAAGTGGTTATTGAGCGTGACAGCAAAGGTGGTCAGAAAGGTACCCCACGTGGCCACAGCAAACACACCGATGCGGCCCCAATCCGTCCGCCCGTAACTCTCGACCAGGCTGGCCGTCAGCAGGAAAAGCAACACCAGGAAGACGCCATTGGTCAACAAGAGCATCAGTCGCATGACATAAAACGGCTGTTCAACAATATCAGGGCCCAACGTTCTCTGGATCAGCCAGTACTGGCCAGCCAGCAGCGTCGGTAGGAGTGGAGGTTTACTCGAGTAATAGTGTTCCCTGCCGTCGGACCCACGGTGGCGCACCAGGTCGATACTGTGCCAGTGACGTCGCCGCGTCTCAGGGTGCCTCCGTGCGACCAGCGCGTCGATCTCGTAAGTACCATGGTCCACCAAGGCCGCGATCGTACACCACCGACTACGGTCATTAGCACTGAGCATAGGCGTTTCACCCGTCGTTGCCCGGACGGACATGATCCGCCCGCCGGCGCTGGCAAGCGCCGTAATCGCCAGCAGCAAGTAGATGCCACGTCGTAACGATCGCCCAGGATCGTCATTGGTCATTTCCATGCTGGCTCCTCGACTCCTACCGTGAAAAAACCGGTGATTACCGCTTCCCTCGTGGCTTTATGACTCGTCATTGCCCCCATCAGCACCACCGACTCGGGCTGAAACTGAGTATTCTTCCGCTACGTCACTGCGTTGCGCCGTCAACATCTCGGCCAGTATTCCGACCGAAATCAACTGGGCGCCAAGCAGCAGGGAAACAATCGAATAATAAAAAATAGCTCGTTTATGCAACTCGATTGGATTTTCAAACTCCCAGATTCGGTCAACGCACCAACGTCCCGTCAAAACACCAATGCCAATTGCGCCGACTGTGAATCCGATCAGGCCCAAGGTGCCCAACAGGTGCTGAGGTCGCTGACCGAAGCCTGTCAGGAAACTGACCGTCAGCAAATCAAGAAATCCTTTCACGATACGCCGCACGCCGTATTTTGATTTACCAAACTGCCGTTTTCGGTGATTCACCACGACCTCGCCGGGCTTCCATCCCTTGGCATTGGCCAGCACCGGTATAAATCGATGCATTTCGCCATAGAGGCGAATTTCCGCAAGGACCGGTCTGCGATAACACTTGAAACCGCAATTATGGTCGTGCAAGCGAACTCCGGTCAGGCGACTTACCATCCAATTAAAAACGCGTGACGGACCCACCTTGTGCCACGGATCGTGGCGCACCTTTTTCCAGCCACTCACCACATCCACCCCTCCCTCCATCGCCTCCAGGAACCGTGGCATCTCGGCCGGATCATCCTGGAGATCGGCATCCAGCGTGAAGACGTATTCACCGCGGGCCAGTTTAAAGCCAGCACTGAGCGCAGCTGCTTTACCGAAATTACGACGAAACCTGACTGCCTCCACCCGTCCGTCCAGGGCGGCCAGTTGTTCGATCTTTTCCCAGGATCCATCGTCAGATCCATCATCCACGAAGACCACCTGCAATTCATAACCATTGGCATCCGCCACCGTGGCCAGTTCCTCATGCAACTTCGCCAGGCTATCTACCTCGTTATAGACCGGAATAACAGCGGAGATTTTCATGCGACCTGTATCTTTCAATGAGTTAACCACGCTCGGAGCTACCAGGCACCTGGGGTGCGGGCATCCCCCGCCAACCTAGGTATAGAATAGCTGAAACCAGCAGTTCCGCCATCAGCCAACTGAAACGCAATAAGACCGCTGAAACGATGGCGACCACCGGCCCATAGGCCGGCTGTACGGAAATCAGCGTCATGACTACCAATTCACGCACTCCCACCCCACCCGGTAACAACGACAAGAAACCCGCAACCATCGCCAGCGACACGCAGGCGGTAAACAGTGGGAGATCTCCAAGCGTCTGATGCGTTCCCGAGGAAACCTGGGGAATCGCCTCCATGACGGCCCATAAGCTCAGGCCCAACAGGCACCAGCCCCCGGTCATACTTAACCAGCCGCGTAACATCAAGCGACCATCCACGCCTTGCAGCGCTTCCTCGATACCCCGATTCGCCCGCTTGACCTGCAGTTTCCCCACCAGCCACCGAAACAATGGTGGCCAGGTCGGTACCCCTGCTGCCAACATCAGGCCCACGGCCAACAGCACCAGACCCGAGTCTGGAAACTGGAACATTAAAATGACCGCCGCCAGGCAGGCACCCACAGCCATCATCGTGAGCGTCTCAATGAAGATGCTAACTGCCGCCACGGTCGTATCAACCCGCGGACCGCTAATCAAACCAGTGCGAATAATGACTACCAGCGCCTTACCGGGTACGTATTTACCCAGGTGTCCCACGTAGTACGCACGTGCCGTTTCTATCACCCCCGGATGTTGACCCAGGGCAACCAGAATCTGTCGCCAAAACCAACAAGCAGGCGTTAAGCCTACCGCATAAATCACTCCGGACAACGCAAGCCATTGCCAGCGGATCTCCCGCCAGTCAAACCCGGCCTGGGCCAGGTCCTCCCGGGCGCTACTGGCAAACCGTGCGATACCCCACACCACGGCAATCATCACGCTCAGTCGAATCAGCCACTTAATGAGCTTCACGATAGGGAATTTCACCGTTCCCGCCCCTGACGATTGGTCCAAATCCGCGTCCAAATGCAAATCTCCTCAAAACACTTCCGTACCCCGGAAACCCTAACGTCCCTATCATCCGTGGCGGCCGAACGAGACAACCCTGCACTGCAGTATTGTGGGAGCCAAGGCAAAAACGAACAAGATCGATTCTCCTTGTCCAGCTAGATTTTAAATCTGCCTTTACTCGAAAGCCCGGCCCCCGATAGGATGACCCCATCAAGTTGCTGAAAAACCCTCTTGCCTAAGAAGGAGTGACCATGCAAGGACTCGCTATCGTGCTAGCAGCCGCCTCACTAGGAGTCGATTATGGTTGGCAACCGACCGATGATGGTGCACTGGAATACATCATCCAGATCGAGCCCGAATTATTGATCGCTTTACAAAAAGGCGAGTCCATTGTTAGCGAAATTCACCCGGATGCCACCGGCGTACGGCGGTTTCGAATTCAGATCGGATCCAAGCCTTTGCCGCGCGTTGGTCGTCCTTCCCTGCCCGCCGCCAAGGCGCCAATCGAGAAACCCGCCTTCAGCGTGCCCCTCTCGCTTGAACCGGCTCCACCGGCAGAAAGGCAGGCCGTCGAAGGGACCGTTCCAATCCCCGCTGCTTCGCAACCCTCATTGCCACCAATTCGCAGCGAATTCCCGATCCCCACCAACGAACCGTCCCTACCCAAAGGCGCCGCCCGTCCCGGCAACGTGACGGCGTTTCCGCCCACGACCTTTCCAATTGACGATTCGGAGTTTCCAGTTACGGAACCCCTCGGCGTAGCCGCTGAGGATCCCGCCCCACCGCTACCGCTACCGCTACCTGCCAGCGACTTAACCGATTTCCAATCGCCGCCCGTCCGAAAATCGATCGTGCCGCTCCCCGACCCCGATCGCCAACCACTGAGCGGCCTTCGCACAGAACCCGCGTTTCCAAATGAGCCCTTACCCTTGGATCAAGCCACGGCTCCCATTTCAGATAACTCCGTGACCGTAATCCCGGCTTTCGACGGGACCCAACTGGCAACTTTTAACAAGACCAGCGATAAATCCCAGCCGCAGCCCACGGCAGCCATTGCTGCCGACAACCAGATTACTGGCTCGCCAGCAGTTGCTGAGCCCAGGCCATGGTTCTTGCTAAGCGTCACCATACTCGGCCTGCTGGCATCGCTCGGTGCGAACGCTTACCTCGCTTACCTTTTCATGGGAATCCAGCGGCGTTACCAGAGCCTCCGTCAGCAACAGCGGCTGCAGGCTCACTAGCAGGCGAGGAGCAATCGCTGGCGGAGAGACCGTCTAGGCGGCGAGCCCCTCTTCGAGATCATCTTCATCTTCTTCTTCTTCTTCTTCTTCCTCTGACTCCAGCTCTACCTCTTCGTCTTCCTCGTATTCTTCATCCTCTGCCTCCAGCTCTACCTCT
>JAYGDH010000271.1:0-11831 GCA_046583055.1 Pirellulaceae bacterium
TGCCCAGCGCATTGGATAATCGACCACTCAAATTCGAGGAATGGGAACAGCAGCTTAACCAGGTGGTGTACGTGTCGGCCACGCCCGGGGATTATGAACTGGAGAAAGCCGGTGGTGAAATTGTTGAGCAGGTTATCCGTCCTACAGGCTTGCTGGATCCGGTCATCGAGGTCGTGTCGGCCAGTGGACAAGTGGCCCATTTGCTGGAACAAATACGCGAACGAGCAGCAGTCGACGAGCGAGTCCTGGTGACCACCTTGACCAAGCGGTTGGCCGAGGACCTCTCCGCTTACCTGGTGGAACACCGGGTCAGGTGTAAATGGTTGCATAGCGAACTGGATGCCTTCGAACGCGTCGATTTACTGCATGAACTGCGAGCTGGTAAGTTCGAGGCACTGGTGGGTGTGAACCTTCTGAGAGAAGGGCTGGACCTGCCCGAGGTCTCCCTGGTAGCCATCCTGGATGCCGACAAGGAAGGATTCTTGCGCAGTGAAACATCGTTGATCCAAACGATCGGACGTGCCGCCCGCAACGTGAACTCGAAAGTAATTCTGTACGCAGATAAAGTTACCAATTCCATGCAGAGAGCCATGGAGGAAACCACCAGGCGACGGAAGATTCAGCAACAGTACAACGAGGAACATGGGATTACTCCCGAGTCCGTGAAAAAGTCAATCCGGGTCGGGATCGAGGCAGTGGCCCAGGCACAAGAGAGGGCAAGTCGAGCTGCCGGGGCTGATGATGATTCCCAGACGATCACGCTGGATTATGTCCAGGAACTGGAAAAGGCAATGATGGCGGCGGCAGATCGACTCGAATTTGAAGAGGCCGGAAAATTACGAGATCGAATTACCGTCCTGCGAGATTCGATCGGAGAGAAACTGAGTGATGTGAAGGTCAGCGCCTCCGGTCGCGGCAAGCGTCGCAAGAAGGGCGGCTCTCGCGTCCCCCGACCCAAACGCCGTTAATTCCAGGGGAAGTAGTCGCTAGCAGTGGCCTGCTGGCAAATAAAAAACAGGAGAGGAAACCAAGACGGTTCCTCTCCTGTTTGATCGATAACTGTTAAAGGACAGGTTGAACCTGTTCCAAACAGAGTTGACCGAAACTATTCGGTACCTTCTTCGGTGCCTTCTTCAGTACCTTCTTCACTACCTTCTTCGGTGCCTTCTTCGGTGCCTTCTTCGGTGCCTTCTTCGGTACCAGTTTCAGTACCAGTTTCGGTACCAGCTGCGCCACCGGTTTCCGCAGCGGGGGTCTCTTTTTTCCCGCCACAGCCAACGAAGGTAACGGTGGAGAATGCAAACGTGCATACGAGCAAAATGGAAAACAATTTTTTCATGATTCGACCCTATCGTAAAACATGAGGAATAAAACGAATTGGACAGGAGTCGTACTCTTGCCCGCCTAACTAGGCCCCCTAAAACGGTTAATGCTTACCGGTTTCTGAAGAACCACAGCACGCATCCTACCGTAGAGAACTAGTTTGATACAACGTTAATCGTAACACTGGAAAACTAAAGATGTAAGCCCCCCATTGCGCGAAGACATCTGTTAAAATTATTACTGATCTGGAAATAAGTTTTCGGGAATAAGTTCCTTTCGGAATGGTTCTTGAAGGAAGGTAGAATATAGTAAATGCGCAAGCGTTTCGTGCCAGGAGAGGACCGCGTGGATAACGCGACGACATCAGCCGAGATAGTCTCGCCGGTTGCCGTGAGCGGTGCGCTTTCCACAACGCAGCAAGTGGATTCCACAGCTCCCCAGGAAAATTCCACGGGGCAGCAAGTGGCAGCGGCGCAACCGGTTTCGAGAGGCGACGCACCACTGAATACGGCGAATGTGCTCCAGGTACGGCAATTGGCGGATACTTACTACGCGGATGTTTATCGTTATGCGTATCGACTTTCGGGTGCAGCGGCGGAATCCGAGGATTTAACGCAGCAGACATTCCTGATGGCCTTGCAGCGTGTTCACCAACTACGGGAACCGTCGCGGGCGAAGGCGTGGTTATTCGCGGTCTTGCGCAGCTGTTTTCTGAAGGGTTGTCGCAAGCGCGTGCCGCTGCCAGCCGCGAGCCTGGAACTGGATATCGGGATGATTCCCGAGAATGTTAGTGAACTGGAGGTGGATTCGGAACAACTGCAAAAGGCGTTGAATGAACTGTCAGATGAATTTCGGCTGGTCCTGGTGATGTTTTATTTTGAGCAGTTGTCGTACAAGGAAATCGCCAGTGCCTTGAAAATTGCCAAGGGAACCGTGATGAGTCGCCTGGCACGTGCCAAGCGCCAGTTACGTTACAAGTTGATTAGTACGGGTGGAACCAGCGGACAGATCCAGGAACGATTAGATGTCGGCAGCAAGGTGTCCGCGGATACGAATACAGGATAAGTGATGGTTGGGACTTAGCATGATGATGAAACCAGAAAAATTATACGACGCGATCGAGGGATGTCATCCAGGGCAACTGGAGACAGGTAACTCGGATGATCTCGCGATTCATGAACAGGTACTGGCGAACGAGGTGCTCCAGTTGCAGCTTGAAAAATCACATGTCCTGGATCAACACCTGGCGGATGTGTTTGTTGACGTCCCGGTACATGCAGGGCTCCAGGAACAATTGCACCAGGCCATTGATAGCGTGGTTGCGATCCAGGGCATGGTGCCGGACGAATGTTTTCAACCCGAGCAGGGTGGGTCGGCCGACGAATCGGTGGATACAGCGGCGAGCAACACCTCGACCGTTGGGCAACTACTGCGTTGGGGTGCCCTGGCAGCAACTCTCTTGATTGCCGTCAGCATCTGGCGGCAATTTAGCCCGGCAGAGCCGCTTTCCAGTGACATGCTGGTTGCCCAGGCGTCTGACTGGACAGGACAGGTCCTGGCGGCAGGACGTGCCTGGAATCCCGGTGTGGACAATGTACCCGGGACTTACCCGATGGATTCTCACGTGATGCCACCGGTGCAACGCTGGACGCGTCTGAAGACTTCCATCGATCCACGGGCCGTGGTCTACGACCTCTCATCCGTCAAGACAGGTCGATTATTGTTGTTCGTTGTTCGTGCTGGACAATCCTACCAGCTGCCGCAGGTTGCCTTGCAGGAACTGGCTGGCAGTGGTCCGTTAACCGTGGGTGCCTGGCAGCACGGAGACCTGTTGTACGTGATGGTAGGCCGTCGTAACGGCCCTCCCTTGCAACAATACATCAGGCAGCGATTGCTGGGATATTACTTACCTGCGATGCGCCCCGCTGTCTAGAACTGCCAGACGCCTGGTGTTTCCTTGCCGGCGACTGCAAGTTGCTTGCCCTCCGGATAGGAAAAAACCGTCCAGCGACGACGGAAAATCCCGGGAAAAACCGAATTTACAGGCTCTTCTCGACTCGTTACTGGATAGGTTCCTTCTCGTGGGCCGATGATAATGATGAGGGTCTGTCCTGGATCTGCGGAGGCCCCTTCTAGTTATCTGCAGGTTCGTATACTTCGAAACGTGTGTAGTTGAAACGATGACTGCAATCCTGGGAATCTCGGCGTTCTATCATGATTCGGCTGCCGCCCTGCTCGTCGATGGTGAGGTCGTGGCCGCAGCCCAGGAAGAACGTTTCACGCGTAAGAAACACGATTACGGGTTTCCCGCGCAGGCCATTGAATATTGTCTCGACCATGCCGGCTTATCGGCAGCCGACCTGGATTACGTCGGCTTCTACGACAAGCCACTTCTCAAGTTCGAACGATTACTGGAAACCTACCTGTCATATGCCCCGAGTGGCTTTCGTTCGTTCCTGAAGGCAATGCCCCTGTGGTTAAAACAGAAACTGTTTTTACCTCGTGAGATTCGCAAGGGCCTGCATCATGAATACAAGCGACGCGTCGTCTTTACCGAGCACCATGAGTCGCATGCGGCCAGCGCCTTCTTCCCCTCTCCGTTCGAGGAAGCGGCTATCCTCACGATTGATGGAGTGGGTGAATGGACCACCGTTTCCCTGGGCGTCGGTCGGGAAAACCACGTGGAACTGACACACGAGTTGCGTTTCCCACATTCGCTCGGATTACTCTACTCGGCCTTTACTTACTTCTGTGGCTTCCGGGTCAATTCGGGTGAGTACAAGCTGATGGGCCTGGCACCCTACGGAGAGCCGCGCTACGTGGACCTGATCCAGGATCACTTGCTGGACCTGAAGGAAGACGGCTCGTTCCGCCTGGATATGTCCTATTTCAATTACTGCCAGGGTCTGACGATGACGTCCGGGAAACTGCATCGCCTGCTCGGTGGACCGCCGCGAACGATGGAAGGCCCCCTTACCGAACGTGAAATGGATATTGCCGCCTCCATCCAGAAGGTGACCGAGAATGTCATGCTGAAAATGGTGCGGCATGCCCACCAGGTTACCGGAATGAAAAATCTTTGCCTCGCTGGAGGCGTGGCCCTGAACTGCGTTGGTAACGGTCGCATCTTGCGCGAGGGACCGTTCGATGAAGTCTGGATTCAACCGGCGGCCGGCGATGCCGGTGGTGCCCTGGGAGTCATCTCTTTTATCTGGCACCAGCTGCTCGGTAATCCACGTACACCAGTTGCTCATGACAGCCAGTCAGGATCCCTGTTGGGACCGGAGTTCTCCGACGACCAGGTGCGGGAATTCCTGGATACCCAGGGAGCTGTCTACGAAACACACATGCAATGGGATGCCCTCTATGACCGGGTCGCCCAGCTGCTGGCCAGTGAGAAAGTTGTTGGCTGGATGCAGGGACGTATGGAATTCGGTCCTCGTGCGTTGGGGGCCCGCAGTATCCTGGGGGATGCCCGCAGTCGCGAGATGCAGTCGGTTATGAACCTGAAGATAAAATTCCGCGAGTCATTTCGACCCTTTGCTCCGTCGGTCCTGGAAACGTCCGTCTCCGATTACTTCGAGATGGACCCCGGGCAATCCAGCCCCTACATGCTGCTGGTGGCTCCCGTGCAACCGTCCAAGCGCGTGGATAGCAGTGGCGATGCCGAACCGGCTCGCGGGCTGGACAAGCTCAAGGAGTGCCGGTCAGTGGTTCCAGCTATTACACACGTTGATTATTCGGCCCGCGTGCAAACCGTTGATGCGGAACATGCTCCCCGCTTCCATGGATTGTTGACTCGCTTCCATGAACTGACCGGCAGCCCCATGGTGATCAATACCAGCTTTAACGTGCGCGGCGAGCCGATCGTGTGTACTCCCGAGGATGCCTATCGATGCTTCATGGCAACCAACATGGATGTCCTGGTGATGGAACACATCGTGCTGCTCAAGGAAAATCAACCCAATGCCGAGGAACATGAAAGTGACAGTTACCTGAGCCAGTTTAACCTGGACTAGCCGGCGAGAATCAAGCGGAGTGAATCAACATGGGCCTGATTGAAATGCGGACCGATTTTTCGGATCGGGAACTGCGCCAGTTTGCAGGGATCTGGTTTCCAGCCTTTGCGGTCCTGGTAGCACTGGTGCTGAAGAATAAGTTTCAACTCCCCGGCCCTGCCCTGGTGTTCTGTTGCGTGGCCGCGGTGATCAGTACCGTGGGCTTGCTCCAACCCCGGGCATTGAGACCCCTGCTGATCGGCTGGATGTATGCCGCTTTTCCCATCGGCTGGGTCGTCAGTCACCTGATGCTGGCACTCATCTACTATGCCTGCATGACGCCCATTGGCCTGGTCATGCGATTGCTGGGACGCGATCCTCTTCAGCGAAAACTGGATCGCTCGGCCGATACCTATTGGGAACCTCGTGAACCGGTCGCCAACTCGAAACGCTACTTCCAGCAATTCTAGCCATTGCCCGTCTCATGATGGCCCGTCTCAGCAGGCTCGTCTCAGCAGGCCCGACAATGAGATCGGTAACCTGGGCCCGGCCCCGGCAGCAGAAGCAGGTCCCTTACTTGATCTGCAGCAGCTCTTCCTCGACCGGATCCGGTATTACTGCTGGCTCTGCCGGCTCGTCACTGGCGGGCTTTTCGTCAACAGCTGCGGCAGGCTCCGGGGTCTCGGTCACCTCTTGCTCCTGGACGGGAGCTTCCTCGGCGGCGGCCGTTTCCTCGACCAGTTCCACGGGATCAACCGCTTCCGCTGCGGCCGGCGTGGTTTCAGTAGCTGCTTCCAGAGCCGGTTCCAGAGCCGCTTCTAGCGGCAGGGCTGGTTCGGCCGTCTCGGCTTCGGCAACCGGGATTGGCGGCAGGGCCTGTTCGACGGCTGCTTCCGGAGCCTCTTCCTGGTTGGCATCCTTGATGACCAACAGGTCCTTGACTTCTTCCACGCCCGCCACGGTGCGGGTGGTACGAACCAAGAGGTCGTGCTGAGCCTCGGATATCAGTTCGCCACTCAGTTCGGCGGTACCACCCAGTACTCGCAGGTAGATCGAGAAGTGATGCAGATCACCAGCTTCCTTCAGTTGCTTGAATTCCGTGAGGATTTCCTTGGCAACCTTCATGTCCGCCTCGCTGGGAAGTTGAGGCATCGGTAAAGGAGTTGCCGTCGAATCCGCTGGAGCGGGAGTTTCGATTTCTGTGTCCAGCGGTTCTGTCTCCAGCGGTAACGGTGTCTCGTCGACATCGGCTTCCAGGGCTGCTTCGTCGCTGGCGTCCGTGTCCGTCTCCGGTTCGGTCGCTGGTTCCTGCTGGGCAGTATCCGTGTTTGCCAGGGGATCCGTTGGTTCGGGTGCCAGGGGTGCCGTGGTCGGTTCGCTGGCGACTTCGGCAAGCGGCTCTTCCTGGGCGTCGGCCGATTGTTCGGGGGTCGTTTCCAGGGCGGGTAAATCGTTTTCGATCGCTACCAGGTCCGCAATATCCTCCTGGGGCATGGGGGCCAGGGGCATGTCCGTATCGGCAAGTTGAGGTGGATTCGGAGCGATGGCGTTGACCGTGGTGGTGAGTGGCTGATCCGTAACGGTCTCGTTTCCAGCGGCCTGCGTTTTCTGCTCCTGCGCCCGATTATGCTGGCGAGCAAGGTTTCGGTGGGTGCGCGGGACCCAGTTGCGGAATCCGATGCTCGCATGCTGCGACTGGTCCGTGCGGCAGCCACTGCCCAGCAGCATGAGGCTGAGGACCAGCAGGCCGTTAATGGAGTGGGTGAACCAGGTGCGTGGTGATGAAGTGATATTCTTCATGGCTTGGATTCCTCGGCCAATGGGCGGCGTGAACGGACTGTTAGAGTGTCTTTATCTTTTTCAATCGGTCTATGCGGAATGATCGTCATAGCCCGAATAGTCGGAAAAACCGACATTTATACCGCTGCAGTAACAAACTTTAACGGTTAAGAAACGATGGCAATTGACGCGTAGGATCCGGGCCAAATGACAGTTAAACTGGCTGATCTGAGGTGACTATTCGGCCTCCTCCGTAGTTTGAAAATGTGGCTTTCCCTCCCTTAGTTGGGTGGTAGTGAACCCCGGGGGGCTGTGTCATAGTGAAACTGGTCACCCGGGAGTGGCTCAGGCAGCTTTTCCGGGCCCCCAGGAATCATGGTTCGAACGGTGGGAGCAGAGAATGAGCATCAGGTTATTGATTGCGGATGATCACGAGGTGATTCGCAACGGTTTGCGCAGCATGGTGGCCGGCAGTGAAATCGAGATTATTGCCGAGGCAGCAACCGCGGAAGAAGTGGTTGGTTTCGTGATCACGCACCGCCCGGACGTGGTGTTGCTGGACGTGCGGATGCCCCAGACAGAAGGGTTGAATTGCCTGAACCGATTGAAACTGGATTACCCGAATCTGCCCGTGGTGATGCTCTCCACGTATGATAATCCGACCTATGTCAACAAGGCTTATGCCGTGGGTGCGGCCGGCTATGTTTTAAAGGGAACCAGTCGTAACCGGTTGCTGGAGTTGTTGCGCAAGGCAGCTGCCGGCGAAAGTACCTGGCGGCGTGAAGAGCTGCGTCGGGTGACAGGTGCCCTGGCAACGCCCCGTCTCAATGCGGATGTCGAGGTTCCCTTGACCCAGCGCGAGAGCGAGGTGCTGCGCTATCTGGTGCAGGGACTGACGAACAAGGAAATCGCCCAGGAGCTGGAGATCAGTTACGAGACGGTGAAGGAACACGTCCAGCATATTCTCCGCAAGGTGGGCGTCTCCGATCGAACGCAGGCGGCCGTCTGGGCCGTACGCAATGGTCTGGTGTAGGGCCTGGTGTAGGGCGTCAATCCAGGTTGCTGAATCCCAGTCCCGCTTCGGTCAGGATTCCCGTGGCCACGGTGCCATCCTGTAATTTGAACATCCCTGGATAGGGTGTTTCCCAGGCGGCATTACCGGCCGGGCAATACTGTCGGCCGTTTCCTTCAATGGCGGCGATTCCCGGGATGCGTGCTGCCAGGCTGGCCGAGTGCAGGAACGAGAAGCCGATGCAGGTGAGGTCTTGCACGCACAGAAACAGGTTGCGTTTCTGGGCAGCGGCTCCCATCATCAGGGCTTCCCCGTGTCCCTTGCAGGTTTTCAGGGCCACGCCCGAGTAGCCCAGCTCCTGGGCCAGCAGCAGGCTCTCGTAATCGAGCAGCGATTCATCAATCACCACCGGCTTGATCTTGGCAGCCTCGTGCATGCGGTTTTCCGGGTTGGCTTTCAGGTCGCGATGGGTCGGTTGCTCGATGTACTGGGCACGCGACAAGGCGGCGGGCGAGCCTTCCTGCAGCTTTGCCAGGAAGTCCAGCACGTATTCCACGTTGGCACATTTCTCGTTGAAGTCGAGCGAGTAGTGCCACTCGGTACAGCCACGTTGCTGCTGGGCGGCAGCAGCCGCATTTTCTATGGCGATCACGCGATCGACGTCCCATTGCAGGTCGTCGCCGTTCAGCTTGATCTTCATGTGAGTCAGTTGGTCGTGCAGGATCCATTCTCCCAGCGTCTCGGGCAGGCCATCGTCCAGCCGGGTCGGCAGGTCGCCGTCGGTGAGCGCATCAAGAGCTCCTATCAGGTGATAGAGAGGCATCGTGGCCTTGGGGTCGCGCAGGGTGTAGGAATCGAGCGTTTCGCCGGCAAAATCATCGTCCAGGTAATGAGCCAGGTCGCGATTGACGAAGTCACTGCCCAGCAGGTTGTACGAGTTCTGGCCCAGGGCCTTGCCATAGGCATCGTGGACAGCGGCGTCGACGGGGCTGGCGGAAACCAGTTGGGCCAGTTGCGGCATCGTTTCATCAACGCTACAGGCGGCGTTGGCGGCCTGGGCAATTTCTGCATACGACTGGGAGATGTCATGCATGATTTCCAGCGGGTGGGCCATCTCCTCGTAGGCATCTGCGGCCTGGGCGACCTTTTCTCCCATGGCGGTCATGGCGGCCAGTGTGTCCGCCGTATCCACCTGCTGGCTGGGCCAGCCCCAGGCATTGCCGATGGGCATCGAGCCAAATCCCTGGGCCGTGCGTCCGTCGCGAGTTTCCACGTCGACGGTGATGTTCAGCAGCACCACGTTATCTACCACGCGGCCACCGAACTTGATGGGCGTACGGTAATTGATTTGCTGGGTGCTGCTGCGGACGGACTTGAGTTGGATATCAGTGGGCTTGCTCATGGGTGGCTTTCAATCCGGAGGGGAAATATTCGAGGTGCAGTCAGTAGGAGTACGCATCACGCGCACCTATCGTAGAACGGTTTGGCAGTGGATTCAATCAGTGACCGGGGTTCAGTCCACGGAGCCGTGTACCAACTGGCCTGCCTGGAGCGTGGCAACGACCTGCAAGGGCTCATTGTCGGGGAGCTGGAATAACACCAGGTCCGCCGTGGCACCGGGCGTCAGTTGTACGGGGGTTAGTCCGAGGATCTCGGCGGGCCGGGTGCTGGCCATGTCGATCGCGGTCTGCAGGTCCACATCGGCAAATCGCATCACGTTGGCGATGCCGACGCCGATTGGCAGCGAGGCACCGGCCAGCAGTTGTTCCTGGCCCGGGACGACCAGGCGACCGTCTTCCATCACCTGGACCTTGCCCAGGCTCGCGTTCTGGTGCAAACCCGGGGGCATCCCGGCCATGCCCGTGATGTCACTGACCAGCACACAGCGTTCGGCGGTCTTGCAGCGCACGAAGGCCTTGACCACGGCGGGTGGCAAGTGATGACCGTCGACGATCAAGCTGGCGACCAGCCGATCCTCGGCCAGCTGGTCCCAGATGTAGTTGGGGTGACGGCGAATCTGGCCGTGAGCTCCGTTTCCCAGGTGGGTACTCATGGATGCGCCTGCGTCGACGGCTGCCTGTACCTGGTCCGAATTGGCACTGGTATGGCCGATGGCCACGATGACGCCACTGTCGACGACCTGGGCAATGACGGCGGCTGAGTTCTCGTACTCGGGTGAGATGGTGAAGATGCGAATCATTCCCTGGGCAGCTTCCTGGAGTCGTTGAAACTCGTCCCAGTCGGGTGGTCGACAGTGTTCGACCGGGTGGGCGCCGCGGGGGCCGTCCTCGGGGCTCAGGTTGGGTCCTTCCAGGTGGATACCGGGTACCCGCTGACGGACGCGTTCATCCTGCTGGCGGGCCTCGGAGACGGCCCGCATGCCATGGGCCAGCATCTCGAAACTTTGGGTAGTCAGGGTGGGCAGGTAGCTGGTGACGCCGTCAGCATCCATGGCCAGGGAAACCTGGGCCACGCGTTTGGTATCCAGTTCCAGGTCATTGAACTCCTGGCCGCCATAGCCGTTGATCTGCAGGTCGACAAACCCGGGACTGACCCAGGGCAGTTCGGCCGGGTTGGGATGTTCGGTTTCGGTGACGGAAACGATCTTGCCATCCTGGATGGCGAGGGTCACTACCTGTCCGGTGTCGTAACGACGTGCAATCAATTCCATGGCTTGTCTCGTGAAACGCTGGTTGCGATCCTTCTGCTGGTTACTTGCGTAGTGGCTCGAAGCCGTTGGGTCGGATAATATCGTAGGTGGTATCGGGTCGCTTGGTGAGGTACATGCGCACGCGGGATCCGTTTTTCAAGACGGAGAGTCGTTGCATTTTATCGGTCGTGTAATGACCGGAAGCTCCCACGTTGCCGGCGGGGCGTGTGATGACGGTATAGCCGCGCGTGACGATCTGGTTCTTGCGTGTGGTGACCGTTCCCTTCTCGGTCTCGGTAACATTGACCGTGATCAGGTAATCGCGGGTGACGACCCCCTGCCCGTCTTCGCGGCGTATGCGTTTGATACCACGTACCTTGCCGACGATGATCAGGTCAGCGGTCTTTTTGAGGTCTTCCAGTTTTCGAGGCGGGACTTCCGCGCGGGCGGTTGAGGCCAGGGACCAGCAGAGTCCGGTCACCAGGAGGGTGGCGGCCAGGATGGCGGTGGATGGTTTGCGGGAGGCTCGTGTCTTTTGAGCGATCATATCGTTTCTCCGTGAGTTACTGGGGCGGGGCCTTGGGTCACACATTTGGTTGCATGCACTTTTCGGACGGAAACGGCCAACAAAACGGATCGGCCCTGGGCCGAGGGATTGTTGTTGGCGGGTCAGCTGACATTATGACGGTTTCTGGCTTGCGCGGGGACCGCCGGTGGGCGAAAAAAATATGCGCAAAATGACAGCGTGCCGGGGATGCTGGTGGAGCCCGTTTAAGGGTTTAGCCCTTGGGGGCATCGTCTGAAGTCGGTTTTTTACTCAGGTCAGTGATGACCAGCCCGGTCAGGGCTAGTGCTCCCAGGTAGCAGAAGCCCAGGCCGATGATATGGGCCTGGTCCGCAGCGGGGTCTGAGAGGTGGGTGGTTCCGGCCAGCAGCGTGGCACCGGCGTGGCAGAGGACGGTAGCGGCGACATATTTCATGGTGACATCCTTTTCTGCGGGGGAACCTTTGGCTGGCGGTGGGGATCTTCACAGAATTGCGGGATCAGGGCCAGATCAAGATCTGCGGG
>JAYGDH010000337.1:0-6887 GCA_046583055.1 Pirellulaceae bacterium
CCGACACTAATCCTTAATCCATCACCCCAGCCTGGATAGTTCATGTATCGGACCAAAACACGCTCGGCTTTGAGCTCTTCGTATAACGGTTTTACGGGTCGTTCCGAATGGGTACACCAAACAAAATTTGCCTGCGACGGAACAACTTGAAAACCAAGCTCAATCAACCGAGCTTGCAGTACCCCGCGGGTCTGTAAAATCTTGGCCCGATTTTCTGCCAGCCAATCCTGATCCCCGAGGGCAGCCGTCGCACCGGCAATCGAAAGGGCATCACAATTGTAAGAATCCTTGACTTTCAACAACTGCTCAATCACGGACGGTTGCGCTACCAGGAACCCGAATCTCAGTCCTGCCAATGCATACGATTTGCTGAAAGAACGTGAGACCATGATTTTCTCACTGCGAGCCACCAGGTCCAGGCAATTGGTCTCGGCAAAATCCGCATAGGCTTCGTCAACCAGCAGAGGGCAGGGGAGTTGCTCGGCGAGGGCAAGCACCGCTTCTGGATCCAGCATCGTACCACTGGGACTATTCGGATTAGGCAGGAAAGCCAGACGCAGATCATCGGTGGACTGCACGAAATCGTCTGCCAGGCTCCAGTCCTGCTGAAAGGAAACTTCCTCCCAGCGAACATCCTGGATCTGCGCCAGGGTCCGATAGAGTATGTAGCTGGGGTAGGGAAGCCTTAGCAAGGATCCCGCGTCTGCGAAACCCCGTGTCACCATGGTCAGGATATCATCACTACCGTTGCCGCAAAGAATCCAGTCTGCCGGGACTCCCAGGACCTGCTCGGCCTGCAGCCGAAAAGCCGTCGCCACGGGATCCGGGTAGCGCTGCAACCCCGACCGAGCTGCCGCTTCAAGGGCCGTGATCACCTGCGGCGAAGGCGGATACGGATTCTCATTGGTGTTGAGCTTGATGAACTTACCGGCCTGAGGCTGTTCCCCAGGTACGTACCCATCCATCGCGGAGACAACTGATCGAATTCCGGTCATGATTCATCCCCTTCCAGTCGTATATCAATGCTGGCTCGATGTGCGGATAATCCTTCCTTATCCGCCATGCGCTGCACATCGGGAGCAGCCTTTCGCAGGGCCGCCTCATCATAATGAATCACGCTGCCACTGCGCAAAAAGTCATTGGCTGTCAGGCCCGATGCCCAGCGGGCCGTTCCACCGGTCGGCAACACATGCGAGGGACCCGCCACGTAGTCACCCAATGCCACTGGAGCATAGCTACCCAGGAAGATGGCCCCGGCATTCTGTATCTGGTCCAGCAGTGGTTGAGGATCTTCGACGGCAATATGCAGATGTTCCGGTGCGATCAGGTTCGTGATGCGACATGCTTCCTCTGCATCACGAACCAGGATCAATGCTGCAAACTCCTCCAGGCTCTGGCGAGTCAAATCCTCGCGACTGAGTTGCTGCAGTTGCTCTTGAAGATGCCTTTCGGTCGCTTCCAGTATCTGTTCACTCCAGGTCACCAGGATACTCGCCCCGGGGGCATGCTCCGCCTGCGCCAGCAGGTCAGCGGCCACGTATTCCGGTCTCGATGTTTCGTCTGCAATCACCACAACCTCGCTGGGACCGGCAATCGAATCAATGGCAACTTCACCAAATACATATTGCTTGGCCAGCGCCACGAAGGAATTACCTGGCCCCACGATAATATCCACGGGCTGCATCAACGTGTTCCCGTACGCCAGGGCTGCCACTCCCTGAGCACCACCAACCCGGTATACCTCTCGAATACCCAGTTCATGACAAGTTGCCAATACGTCAGGATTATTCGACCCAAAATCCGTCGGCGGAGCCACCACGGCAATCTCCGGCACGCCGGCCGCGATGGCAGGTACGGCAGTCATTAACAGTGACGACGGGTAAGCTGCCGCACCCCCGGGAATGCAAAGCCCAGCGCGTTGCATGGGCAAGTAACGTTGCTGTAACGTGACACCATCTGTTCGCTGCAGGCTGACCGACTGGTGTAAAATTGCCTGCTGAAATTCCAGCACGTTATCACGAATCCGGCCAATCGTCTCCAGGAATCGGGGCTCAGCTGCCTGGTGCGCTGCTGCCAACTCCTGGTCACTGACCCGCAGCGTTTGAGCATCAAGCTCCGCACCGTCCAGCAGGCGACCATAACGCAGAATCGCCTCAAGCCCTTCAGATCGCACCTCGTCACATATCCGCTGCACAACCTGCTGAGGTGTTAACGGTTCTCCAAAAACAGCGATCGTCCGCTCTCGGCCCGCCTTGCTTACCACGTTACCCCGCGGGCTAAGTCGATCTCGCAGGGAATCCAGTGATTGCTGGATATTGTCACGATGCGTATCAATCCGTCGGATCGTTACAGGTTCTGAACTCATGCTAGATCTCGTTGCCAATCCATTTCTGTCGTGCCATTTGCTTTACCTATTGTGAACCGCCGGCCTTTGCTCAACCACCCCACCCATCCCAAGGCAAGAACAGCTTCCAGTCTATCAGGCTGCCCCACCATTGGGCAGCTAGTGATGCCCTGTCACTCCACGCCCATAGATGTCAACCAGGAAAAGAATGGCTTCGCCGCGGCCAATATTCTGAATCTCGTGAGGTACGTCTGCCGCATAATGTGCCGAATCACCCTTGGACAGTTCGCAGTGAATATCTGCGGACGTGACACGTACCCGTCCTTTTTCCACCGTCAGAAACTCCCGGGTTCCCTGGAAATGTGCAGCACTGCTCAACATTCCCGCGGGCTTGAGCACCAACTGATAAAACTCAACCTCCTTCTCCAGCTGCAACGGTGAAAGGGTACGAATTCGGCAATGGGCGTCATCCCGAAAAAGGTAAGCCTCATCATCGGAGCGAATCACATCAATACGACTGCTCGGAGTTGCCGTATCCACCAGTTCCCCGAGGGTTAACTGGAAGGCCTGGGCAATACGGTATGCAACTCCCAGCGTCGGACTACAGGTCCCCCGTTCAATCTGACTCAACATGCTGCGACTCACACCACTCAGCGAAGCCAATTGCTCGAGCGTCCAACCCTTGCGCCGTCTCATCACCTTGACACGTTGACAGACCTGTTGGTTCAGGGGTATTTCCGCGGCCTCGTTGCCACGGGGGAGGGGGGCGGTTTTGGCGGGTTTTTTTTTTGCCATGGCAGGACTACGGGAGGCAGACGGAAAAATTCCAGTTTCGGCGGGTTGTAAACAAAATCGATCTTTTCTATGATTCTGGAAATATATTCTAGGATACCAGAATCAAGGAAGTGAGGGTAGAGTCATGACCTGGACGTTTCCGGACTCGATGCTGGCTGTCAAGAAAACCGCGGATGGCCCCGGCCTGGAATGGTGCCCCGAGACGAAAGTCCCTGCCCTAGCGACCGGGCATGTACTGGTAGCCGTCACCCATGCTGGCATCTGTGGAACCGATCGCCACATTTACGAATGGGATCGGTGGAGCAGCAGTCGTGTAAAAATCGGCACTACCGTCGGCCACGAACTCTGTGGCCAGGTCGTGGCGTTGGGACCCAATGTCCAGCGGGCGAAAATCGGTCAGCGAGTAAGTGCCGAGGGACATATCGGTTGCGGGGCATGCCCCAACTGCCGAACCGGGGAAGCCCACATCTGCCAAAGCGTCGACATCCTGGGAATCGATCGCGACGGCTGTTTCGCCCAGTTCGTATCCCTGCCGGAGGAAAACCTTTGGCCTGTCCATCCCGACATTCCAGATCATATCGCGGCTGTCTTTGATCCCCTGGGAAATGCCGTCCACACCGTGATGGCGGCAGGAGTGAGCAGTCGCAGCGTCCTGATCACCGGCGTTGGTATCATCGGCCTGATGGCAGTCAGCGTGGCACGTGCTGCTGGTGCCAGCCAGATCGTGGTCACTGACACAAATCCCCAGAGGCTGAAATTGGCCCAGGCGTTGGGGGCTGACGAGGCTTTTCGAGCCGATGATCCTGACTGGCTTCAACAGGCGAAACAATTGTCGCATGGCCAGGGACCGGAAGTCCTGCTGGAAATGAGTGGCCACCCACAGGCAATCCGTGATGGATTCCAGGCGTTGGCCAACGGAGGTACCGCAGCTCTGCTAGGATTACCCACCGAACCTATCTCCTTTGACCTGCCCAATGACATTATTTTCAAGGGGGCCAAGGTCCTCGGTATCAATGGCCGCCGCATGTTCGATACCTGGTACCAGATGGAGCGATTCCTGCTGGCCGGAAGACTGGACCTGGAACCCATTATTACACACCAAATTGAACTGGCAGATTTCGACCACGGTTTCAAACTCATGCAGTCCGGGGAAGCCATCAAGGTCATCCTCAAGATTCCCCAGGAGTAAACACCATGCCCAACATCGACTTCCAGCGTCGTAGTCGGGAGTTACTGAATTCACTCAGGGATTCCCGGCAGCTTAAAGAATTCTACTACCTGCAAGGCGCATTGGGCCCCACCGCGGATATCGGGGGTATCGGTGAGACCATCGTGCTCTGCTCGAACAATTACCTGGGACTGGCCAATCACCCCGAAGTCATCGCGGCCGGTGCCGAAGGCCTGGCTACCTACGGAGCCGGAACCTCTTCCGTCCGTTTCATCTGCGGATCACTTGCCTGCCACCAGGAACTGGAAGCCACGATCAGTCGTTTCGTGAAAACAGAGGCAGCCTTGAGTTACGTGAGTTGCTGGACCGCCAACGAGGCAGTTTTCCCAACGCTCACGACTGCGGGAGACGTGGTCCTTTCCGACGAGCTAAACCATGCCAGCATCATCGACAGCTGCCGGTTGATGAGCAAGGACGTCCAAAAAGCTGTCTACCGCCACAGTGACATGGAAGACCTGGAATCGCAACTCAAGAAACATGCGGCAGCCAGCTGTCGCTGGGTTGTTACCGATGGCGTGTTCAGCATGGAAGGTGACGTGGCACAACTGCCCGAACTGGTTGCCCTGTGCAAGAACTACGATGCCCTGCTCGTGGTTGACGATTCCCACGGAATCGGTGTCCTGGGAGCTGGGGGACGAGGAACTCCCGAACATTTTGATCAACTGGGCGAGATTGACCTGCTGACCGGAACACTCGGTAAGGCGTTGGGAGGAGCTGCCGGGGGTTATGTCGCCGCTTCCGCCGATGCGATCGCGGTACTGGAACAGCGAGCGAGACCCAGCCTGTTTTCCAACGCCCTGCCAGCCACGGTAGCCTGCAGTGCTCGCAAGGCAATTGAAATTATCGAATCCCAACCTGAATTGGTCACCCGATTACATAACAATGTTTCCCGGATTCGAGATGGCCTGGCTGACCTGGGCTTTGATTGCCCCCCCTCGCCAACTGCGATTATCCCCATCATGATCGGTGATGCGGCAGATGCTATCCGCAAGAGTGAACGATTGCTGGAAATGGGCGTGATGGTCATTGGATTTGCCTATCCCGTGGTCCCCAAGGGAGAAGCTCGCTTGAGAGTGCAGGTTTCCGCAGCCCTGGAAGAAGGTCACCTGGAGAAAGTTCTGGACGCTTTTGCTAAACTATAAAGATGTCCGGCACCGCCATCTCGATGTCGGCTGACATGACATCAAGCACATCACCCTGTTGACACCTTTCTTTGATCAGGATTTCACCCCATGCCCGTCGCCGCCATTGATTTAAGAAGTGATACCGTCACGCAACCTACCCCCGAGATGAGAGCCGCCATCGCCGAAAGCGTCGTCGGAGATGACGTGATTGGCGTCGATCCTACCGTGATCGCACTGCAGGAACGCGTTGCCGACATCCTTGGGAAAGAGGCTGCTATTTTCATGCCCTCGGGAACCATGACCAACCAGGTAGCCCTGCGTGTCCACTGTCAACCCGGTGACGAATTTATCTGCGAAGCCAACTGCCACATTTTCAATTACGAGCAGGGAGCATACGCCCAACTAAGCGGATTGGTCGCCCATCCGGTCATGGGTGATTTCGGCATTCTGCAGCCCGAGCAGTTGACGGGGCTAATCAAACCAGACGATGAACACTTCGTGAGAACTCGATTGCTCTGCCTGGAAAATACCCACAACCGGGGCGCCGGACGGGTGCTGCCTTATGAACACGTGGAACAAATCTGCAACTCGGCCCACGAAGCGGGCCTGCTGACGCACCTCGATGGTGCCCGACTTTTTAACGCGGTTGCTGCCAGTCAAATTCCAGCCGATCAATGGGCTCAACATTTCGATACCGTCAGTGTTTGTTTCAGCAAGGGCCTCGGTGCCCCGGTTGGGTCCGCCCTGGCAGGCAGCCACGAAATGATTGCCGAGGCACGCCGACACCGCAAGCTGTTCGGCGGTGGAATGCGACAGGCCGGGGTGATCGCGGCGGCTGCCCTGTATGCCCTGGATCATCATCGCGAACGTTTAACCGAGGATCATGACAAGGCACAGACCCTCGTTAACGCCGTTGCCGAAAGTGAAGGGCTGAGCCTTGATCCCGACCAGGTCGATACCAATATCGTGATGTTCCAGGTCGATCCTGAACTCTGCTCAGGCCCCGGGTTTTCTGCAGCCCTGCAAGAAAAAGGGGTCCTGGTACTGGCCGTCGGCCCCCAACGAGTCCGGGCCGTAACTCACCTGGACGTAACCCACGAGGAGGTCCATCGGGCAGCCGAGATCATTAGTGAAACTGCCCAGGCCGCTCGCGAAGGAACGCTTGAAATTGTGGCGGAAGGAGCTCGCTACTAAGAATCTCAAGGCTTTCGGACCCTCAACGGTACTTTTGCCCGGAAACCTCGCAATCCAACAGGTTTGCTCAGAATCAGTCCTTGCCCACCAGGCTGGCTCGGCAAACAATGCAACCATAGACACAATCAGTCCATCCGGTTTAGCACGAACCGGCAATTTCCGTTAAATTATAGCAGTGTCGGTAACGTAGCCTGTCAGTCAC
>JAYGDH010000518.1:0-6480 GCA_046583055.1 Pirellulaceae bacterium
CCCGCACTCTTCTTTTTTTGACCAGCTGAAATGACTGCGTGTTTTACCCCGTGAGGGCAGAATGAAATCATATGGCAAAATGAGCCCGGTACTGTTATTGGTAATTGGGTTCTTGTGCTGCTGCTCGGGACGGGTCTATCCCGCCCCACAGGCCCAGGCAGACCGCAAGCAGGCAGCAGCGGCATTGCAAAAGGCCGTCAGGTTCTTCCAGCAGCAGGTATCGATCAAGGGTGGGTACCTCTGGCGTTACTCCACGGACCTGAAAAAGCGTGAAGGAGAAGGCAAGGCTTCACCATCCACTGCCTGGGTACAGCCCCCCGGAACACCCTCGGTCGGTGAAGCATTGCTGCGCGTTTACCAACGTACCGGGGATCGATTCTATCTCAATGCAACCCGCCAAACCGCTGAGGCCCTGGTCCAGTGCCAACTTCGTTCGGGTGGATGGAGCTACCGGATTGAATTTGATCCTGCACAACGTCGACAAAATGCGTACCGTACCAACACCCCACAGGTGGGCAAACGAAACGTGACCACGCTGGACGATAACACGACCCAGGCGGCACTGCGTTTCCTGATGCACCTGGATCGCGAGTTGAAATTCAAAAACCAGCCGATCCACGAGGCGACAACCTATTGCCTGGACTCGTTGTTGAAGGCCCAGTATCCCAACGGAGCCTGGCCCCAGCGATTTTCAGCCTTTCCAGAGACCGGGAAATTTCCTGTTCGCAAGGCCAGTTATCCCGACAGTTGGTCACGCAAGTATCCTGGAAAGAACTACCAGGGGTTCTACACTTTCAATGACAACACCATGTCCGATGTCATCGACGTGATGTTCGAGGCCGCAGAAATTTACCAGGATACTCGCTACCTCCTGGCCGCCAAACAATGTGGGGACTTTATCCTGCTGGCCCAGATGCCGGATCCTCAGCCCGCCTGGGCTCAACAATATAACCTGGCTTGCCAGCCCGCCTGGGCACGCAAATTCGAACCCGCTTCCGTAACCGGTGGAGAATCTCAGGGAATCATGCGAACCCTGATGAAACTGTATCGAAAAACAGGCCAGGCCAAGTACCTGGAGGCCGTCGAACCGGCCTTGAAATACCTCGAGGCTTCGCAATTACCTGGTGGGAAACTGGCTCGTTTCTACGAACTCAAGACCAATAAACCCCTCTATTTCACCAGGCAATATGAACTGACCTATGAAGCCAATGATCTTCCCACCCACTATGGATTCCTTGTTGGCTCGAAACTGCCATCCATCCGCAAGGAATACGAACGCCTTCGCAAGCAGGGACCCGATCAACCTCGAAGCACAACACCTGCTCCCGATCGAGTGGAACGCCTGACCGACTCCCTGCAGCGAGAAGCAACACAGATCATAATGTCCCAGGACGAGCGCGGCGCATGGGTTACGAGGGAGCCGTTACGATACCAGGGATCACCGGATACCGTGCAGCAAACAATCAGCACCAGCACGTTTATCCATCACGTTGACGTGCTCAGTCGCTACCTGGCGGCCACCCGACCAGGCAACTAGCAGCCGGTACGAACCAGTTCCAGCAACGTCCTGACCATCACGCCACTTCCGCCAGCGTCGATTTCCGGTTTTGCTTTTTCCTGGAAGGCGGGACCGGCAATGTCCATGTGGGTCCAGGTCGTATCACCCACGAATTCTTCCAGGAACTTGCCGGCCGTGATCGCCCCTCCCCAGCGGCCTTCCCCGATATTCTTGATGTCAGCAACGGGACTCCGAATTTGCTTGGCATACTCCGGAAACATCGGCAGTTGCCAGGCCCGTTCCCCACAACGAGCAGCGGTTTCTGCTATGCGATCACACCATGGCTGGTCATTGGTCATCAATCCCACGACGTCCAGGCCCAGGGCAACCACACACGCTCCTGTCAGGGTGGCCAGGTTAATCATCTTTGCCGGCTGGTAATCGCGAGCCACGTCCAGTGCATCGGCCAGCACGAGGCGACCCTCGGCATCCGTGTTCAGGACCTCGATCGTCTTACCATTCCTGGCTCGCAGCACATCACCCAGCCTGTAGGAATTCCCACTGACCATGTTCTCGACCAGTCCCACCACGCCGATAACATGCTGCGGAACTTTGAGCCGAGCGATTGCTCGCATCGTTCCCAGCACAGTAGCCGCACCGGCCATATCACACTTCATGGCCTTCATGCCATCTGATGGCTTCAAGGACAATCCGCCCGAATCAAACGTGACCCCCTTACCTACCAGGGCCAATTCAGGATGTTCCGTATCGTTGCCACGATGCCGCATGATCAACAGCCGTGCCGGGCGATCTGAACCCTGGGCTACTCCCAGCAGGGACCCACAGCGTTCCTCGGCAAGGCGATGTTCATCCCAGACTTCAATTTCAAAACCACTGTCCGAAGCTTCCTGGCTCGCGGTCTCGGCAAACGTTTCCGGATAAATCACATCGGCCGGTTCATTGACAAGACGGCGCGTCAAGTTCACGGAGCCCGCCACGATTTCCCCCTGCTCAACCGCCGAGGATTCCGTCGTCAGCCAGAGAACATCCTCAAAGGGATGCAGGTTTTTCTCGGCCCGGTAAAGATCCTGTCCCTGGCACCCTACCAACGCTCCACAAACACCACTTTCTACTGCAGCCGGCGACCAGTCTGCATCCAGGCAAAAGGCGATCCGGCCGCGGGGTTTGCTCGCCAACTGCTTGGCTGCCACGGCAGCCGCTCGAAAAGCGGCGGGCGGGACAAATTGCTCCTGGGGTCCCATTCCTACCAGCAAGACGTGGCGCGTGGTAACTCCAGGTGGACTCAGCCAGACGGATGTTTCACCAGCCTTTCCACTGACTTCCTTGGCTTCCAGCAAGGTTTGCAGGCCACCTGCTGTCACCTGGTCCAATTGCTGAGCGGTTTCCGGCAAGCTGCCTTCTTCGTAGATACCGACGACGAGAGCATCTGCATCGATTTCCGCAATGTTCTGTTGGATCGCTTGAATGGGCATGTCCGTTGATTCCTCTTGGCTGGTTCAGTGGTAAGATAATGGGTGCTACACGCTACCGTAATGGTTTTGGATTTTACGGCTTTATACTATTCTTGAAGAACGGTTATTCTATCGCCTGTGGCGAGGTTATCCCAGCGGCTTACTCACCCCGGAAACCAGGTCGTTTTACCGCGAAGAAAACAATTCACTTATGGGTTATCGTAACTTACGACAATGCGTCGAGGACCTGGCGGCCAACGGCCATCTGGTGCGCTGCACGGACGAGGTAGATGCTCACCTGGAGGCTGCCGAAATTCAACGCCGTGTTTTTCGTGCTGACGGCCCGGCCGTACTATTTGAAAATGTGCGGGGTTGCTCGTTTCCCATGGTCAGCAACCTTTTTGGCAGCCTTCCGCGGGCTCATTTCATTTTCCGGGACACGCTGGAATGGGTACGGCGCCTGGTAGAACTCAAAACCGATTCCAATGCTTTTTGGAAAAAACCGTTGCGTTACTGGAAAGCCCCCTGGATGGCCACGCGGATGCGCCCTCGCAGGTGCCGCAGTGGTCCCGTACTGGCTTGCCAAACAACGGTGGACCAGTTGCCCCAGTTGCGTTCATGGCCGGACGATGGTGGGGCATTTATCACCTTGCCCCAGGTTTACACGGAACATGCCGATGAACCGGGAATGCAGCGATCCAACCTGGGCATGTATCGAATCCAGCTCTCGGGAGGCCAGTACGCGGCCAACGAGGAAATTGGATTACACTACCAGTTACATCGCGGGATCGGGGTCCATCACGCTGCAGCCATCCGCAACCAATCACCATTTCATGTCAACGTGTTTGTTGGTGGATCACCAGCCATGAACCTGGCGGCGGTCATGCCCTTGCCTGAAAATCTTTCTGAACTACTTTTTGCCGGGGCACTGGGCAATCGTCGAACTCGCATGGTCGTGGGTGCCAGCCCCTTGCCGATTTATGCAGAAGCTGATTTCTGCATTACCGGCCAGGTCGATCCCGATCGAATGTTGCCGGAGGGGCCCTTTGGTGATCACCTGGGCTACTACAGCCTGGCGCATGACTTCCCGGTATTGAAAGTCGAGAAAGTTTTTCATCGACCAGATGCAATCTGGCCCTTTACTGTCGTGGGTCGTCCACCCCAGGAGGACACGAGTTTCGGCAAACTCATCCATGAAATAACCGGGGCGGCCATCCCCCAGTTAATTGCCGGGCTACACGCCGTGCATGCGGTTGATGCCTCCGGCGTTCACCCCTTGCTACTGGCCATTGGCAGCGAACGGTACGTTCCCTACGAGTCAAACGCCGAGCCACGCGAGTTGCTAACCCAGGCAAACGCCATCCTTGGCCAGGGACAGTTATCGCTGGCCAAGTACCTCTGGATCGTTAACCACCAGGACAATCCTCAACTGGATATCCACCAGGTGGACAGGTTTTTGCAGCATGCGCTCGAGCGCGTCGACTGGACCCGCGATGTGCACTTTCAAACCCAAACAACGATCGATACGCTCGACTACAGTGGACATGGACTCAACCAGGGATCCAAGGTCGTGATTGCGGCCACGGGACCACCTCGTCGTTCCTTGCCGGACGAACTGCCAGCGGACCTCGTGCTTCCGCCGGGATTCCAGGACCCCCGGATTTGCATTCCTGGCGTACTGGCCATCGAGGGGCCAGCCAGCCAGCCAGGCCCAGGTACGAACGATCATACCGTGGAAACTTTCTGCCAGGCATTTCACCCGGACCAATCCATCAATCAATTCCCCCTGGTGATCATTGTCGACGACTCCCGGTTCGTCACGGAATCATTTCGTAATTTCCTCTGGACCGTCTTCACTCGCAGCAATCCAGCCGACGATATTTATGGTATTGGTGCCAGCACGATTGCCAAGCACTGGCAATGCCAGGGATCACTGGTCATTGACGCACGCATCAAGCCACACCACGCACCTCCACTGATCGAGGACCCGGACGTCACACGAAAAATTGATGCCCTGGCAGCCCGCGGCGGCCCCCTGGCACCATACCTGTAACCCTCATTCAAACACCGCGGCAAATCGGAACTGGTAGAAACGTAATGCTACTCGCTCAATTCATTGAACCCGAGTTATCTATCCTGCAAACCGCATTGCTGACCACCTGGTTATTTGCCATCGGAGCCTGCGTGGGCAGCTTTCTGAACGTCGTCGTTTACCGCACCCCTGCCGGCCTGAGTATTGCTCACCCTCCTTCTCATTGTCCCAGCTGTCAACAGACAATCCGCCGACGTGACAATATTCCGATTTACAGCTGGCTGGTGCTGGGGGGCAAATGTCACTATTGCTCCTCTCCTATCTCGATTCGCTACCTGTTGATCGAATTATTCGTAGGTCTTACTTTTGCCATCCTGGCGGTGGTGGAGGGGACCACGAATGGATACACCTTGCCAGGAACCGCTGAAACATTCTCCAGTTTTAGTCCGACCATCTGGATGATCTACGGAAACCATGTCATCCTGCTGAGCACCTTGTGGTGCATCGCACTGATTGACCTGGATCAACCGCAGGTGCCTCGACAAATCATCCTGCCCTGCCTGGTAATAGCAGGAATTACGATGACAATTTCTCCAAACTTTTATCCGCAGGGTTCAGGATTTGGTACCGGGTTTGACTGGCGTCTGAATAATCTGGCAACAGCCATCATGGGAGCTGGTATCGGAGCCTTGCTGGGATGGGCACTGGAAGCAACTATCCAGGCTACTCGCTCCTCCCAGATCCCGGGCAATGGATGGATCCTGTCAGCAGGATTGGGTGGCTGGGTTCTCGGCTGGCAGGCCATCGTGCTGAGCCTCGTTATCACCACTGCATTGCTGATTGCGGGCATCACGTCGCGCGAGCTGACGGGAGCATCATTAACGATCACAACGGACAAGGCCCAGCCTCGTTACGTGACCGTGCAGTGGTTGTCACCTTCCTGCTGGTTGTTGCTGGTCACGCCAGCCGTCATTCTGACCTGGAAGCTGTGGGCCGACTGGTTTCCCAGCTAGAATCCAGGTTTTCTCCTCATCGGGAAACCGATTTCTAGAGGAATCGGGGGTGCCGGGGCTGCTCGTTTCGCCTAAAATAACGGTATCTTACGCCGAGGTCCCGTGATGGACACCAATCCGTTTTCTCTTTTGGGAATTAAACCATGTCCTGCCATCTACCAACAATCCGTTCCTTGCAGAAACTGGCCCCGTTAACCCTGTTGGTCATCGTGACAATCATGGTTTCAGCCTGCCAACCCAAGTCAGAAGCGGAGCGCAACAGTGGCAACAGTGGTTACGCGGTAACCGGTAATGATCAGACTGCCAAAGCTGCCCAGGAAAATGAAGTAGCCAAAGACGCAACCCCGCCATCACCGACCAACCCAGGAGCAGTGCCCAGTCAACCGCCTGCACTCCCCAGCGCCCAGTTGGATACTGACAAGATACCGGAGGGAAATGCCAAGGAACTACTGGCCTACATCGAAC
>JAYGDH010000547.1:0-2692 GCA_046583055.1 Pirellulaceae bacterium
GCTGGGTGGTCGTAAACTCAAGATCTGTCCGCACACCAGGTCCTTCACCTACATCTGGACCTGCCTTCTCGTGATCAAGTGGGCCAAGAAGCGATCGCTTGAACAGCTTGAGGTACTGACCTACGACTACAAGGAACAGCGGTCCTACGACAGTGATAGCCGGCACGTGACGGTCAGCGATCTGTACCTGGTCGGTTTCCGGATGAAAGATGGTACGGAACGAACCATCTTCCGGTTTCCGGATCAGCAGCATTCCTACGATTTGATTGGGAAGTTGAAGCGTGATATGGGCAAGCCAATCGGTCGCAGGAAATATCTCTAGGGATCAATCGCCCGTTGCGCATAAAAAAAAAACGGAACGTGTTCCGCGTGAAACACGTTCCGTAATGATTTGCCATCTTGCTCAGTCGACCGTCACCTTGCCGGTGGCCGCCCATTCCACGCCGCGGCACAAGAGTTTCTGGTACGAGGCGTTCTGCTTGGAATCGATACCGTGTCCCAGCACGTTGTGAACCACGCGACCCTTGCCGTAGGCTTTCACGAACACGATCGGTTCTACCTTGCCACTCCACTTGGAGGCCGCCGTGGCCAGGACGTCGATCTTGGCGTCACCCGAAAGCTTGGCATAGAGCTCGTCCTCGGTCTTGAAATCCGAGATTCCCTGGGTGATCGGGTGTGCCTTGTCCTTGATCTTGACCGTGAATTGGCCATAAGGGCCATGGCCACCGGTTCCCTTGACCCAGACCCGGCCCAGCAGATCACGATATTCATTCCAGTCCTGGAAGGAACTGCAGGCGAAGTGCAGTGCGACCACGTTGCCACCGTTCTTCGTGTAAGCCAGCAGTCCGGACTTGGCCGCGTCGCTGGGATCGGCCTCTTTCCAGAAACCATAACTCAGGACGACCACCTGGTAATCAGCCAGTGACTTGGAAGCAAAAACTTCCTTGTCCTTGCTGACGGTCACGTCAAAACGACCGGTCTTGTTGAGCACCGACTCGATTAACTTGGTGGATTCCTGCCACTTGTGAGAACCGACATCAAAACCCGTGACAATCAGTGCCTTGACCTTGTCTGCGGCCTGCAGATTGGCAGCCAGGGAAAGAATCAGTATGGATAACAGGGTGCGGACCAGGGTAGATCGGGAATGGTACATGGGTGACTCCGGCAGGGTGAATGAGTGTGGAATGGGTGACTTGTTGGTCATCAGTATACCCCAATGAAAGGGGGTTAAAAAGCATCTCCAGGACGCACCCTGGAAAATGGAAATGCCAGCAACGCTGCTACTAGGAATTGAATCGTACTTTGCTAAAGTAAATGGCAAAGGTCGTATAGAAGTCACGATTCAGCTGATCCGCCGGTGAAGCGACCCGCCTGGCTATGTTTCATTCGAGGAGCGAGAGTTCTATGCAACGTGTTAACCTGCTTGTGTTCACTGTCCTGGTCAGCAGCCTGCTTGGCTGCCAGAAATCAGCTTCAGTGGATGTTTCATTAGAGGTTGGTCGGAAGATTGCGGTGATCAGTATCACCACGGATGCCCAGGTAGATCCACAGAAAGTTAACATGGCACTGACCTTTGCCAGGTTCTGTGTTGACGAGAAATACGAGGTCGCTATCTTTTTTAACGTCAAGGGCGTCCTCTTGCCGACCAATACATTCCCCGATGACTTCAAGTACCAGGAGTATGATCCCTTGAAAACCCAGGTCGCGGCGCTGTCCGCGGACGGAGCCGAAATCCATGTCTGCCCGGTTTGTATGAAGGACCTGGCTGTCGCCAAGGAAGACATCATGGAGGGTGCCTTCGTGACCACCAAGCCCAAGCTGTTCGCTAAGCTGGGTCCGGATACGATGGTCTTTACGTACTAGGCCTCGCTGGTCGCCTGGCTGCAATAAAAAGAGCAGCCAGGGCCTGGTCAAGGTTGATACGGGAAAGGTGGTAGGTCATGGTGAGGCGACGCGAATGGTTGTGCTTTCTGCTGCTGCTGCTCGGTGTCGGCTGGTCGGGAGCGAGTGAACTGCAGGCCCGCACGTTTCTCTATGTATCGCTGGCAGCAGAAGACGGCCTTGCTGTCTACCAGGTGAATGACCGGACCGGTCAACTCCAGTACTTGAGACTTCATGACCTGGGCACCGACCCGGGTCCCATCTCTGTTTCGCCCGATCAACGCACCATCTACGTGTCGCTGCGGAATGCGGGCAAGTTAGCGTCGTTCAGGGTGCACGCGAAGGATGGCAGCCTGGAACATCTGTCGACGGTGGTGGCAGAGCCGGACCCAGCTTACCATTGGCCGGACCGATCACGACGGTTCCTGATTTCCGCCTACTATCAAACGGGTAAGGTGGCATTGCACCGACTCGATGAACGGGGCGCTATCCTGGCGAAGGGAGCTCGCTGGTATCCGACGGCTCGCAATGCCCACGGAATTGCGGTCGACCGGGGAAACCAACGGGTCTACGTTTCCCACACGGGTGCCAATGCCATTTACCAGTTTAATTTTGATACCGATGCTGGCAAGCTGAAACCAGCGGCCACGCCGGTAATTCGAACCGGAGACCAGACAGGACCGCGGCATATTTCCCTCCATCCGAGCAAGCCGTTTGCTTATGCGGATAATGAGCAGGGCAATAGTATCACGTTCTTTCGTGTTGTGAAGGGAAATCTCGAACCGGTTCAGACGTTGTCGACAGTCCCGCT
>JAYGDH010000588.1:0-2751 GCA_046583055.1 Pirellulaceae bacterium
GTGTGGGCAGCATGGGGTCGGGTGATGCCCGCGCGCATGCCAGTTTTGGTGACATCCTGGCGGTTTGTGATGTCGATTCCAGGCATGCCGAAAGAGCCAAGAAAGATGGGCGTATTGGCAAGGGTAAGGCGGATGCTCACGGTGACTATCGAAAAGTTCTGGAACGGAATGATATTGACGTCGTGAGTGTGGTCACGCCGGACCACTGGCACGTCAAGATTGCCATCGAGGCCATGCAATCCGGCAAAGATGTTTACTGTGAGAAACCGTTAACGCTGACCATCGACGAGGGAAAAAAGATCTGTCGCGTGGTCAAGGAAACAGGCCGTGTTTTCCAGGTCGGTACGCAGCAACGCAGCGAATACGGCAACAGGTTTATCAAGGCGGTCGCGATTGCCCGCAGTGGTCGATTGGGTAAAAAGCTGCGCGCCGTCTCCAGCGTGGGTGGTGCTCGCAGTGGTGGTCCGTTCAAGAGTAGTGATCCCCCGGCGAACTTCGACTGGAACATGTGGCTGGGCCAGGCACCCATGACACCCTACATCAAGGAACGCACCCACTACCAGTTCCGCTGGTGGCTGGAATATTCCGGCGGGCAGGTCACGGACTGGGGTGTTCATCACACGGACATCGCCATGTGGGCCCTGGGACTGGGAGACACCGGCCCCACGACCATCGAGGGCACCGGTAAATTCAATCGGCAATCGGACTGTTACAACGTCGCCCAGACATTCGACTGCACGATGGACTTCGCCAACGGTCACCAGATTGTCCTCAACAGCGGGCGCAACGAGTTGATCCTGGAAGGTGAAAAAGGTCGTATCCGGGTCAACCGGGGCAGCCTGACCGGCAAGATCGTGGAAGACATTGCCAAGGACAAGTCGGAACAGCAGAAGCTGGACGAGGAAGTTCGCAAGCTGTACCGTGGCCGACCACTGCAAGGCCACATGCAGGACCTGTTCAGTTGCATCAAGGATCGTGCCCTGCCGGTCTCGGATGTCTTCACGCATCATCGCAGTGTCAGCGTTTGTCACCTGGCAAACATTGCCATGCTGTGTGGTCGCAAGCTGACCTGGGATCCCCAGAAGGAAGATTTCGTAGGGGACGAGCAGGCCAGTTCGATGGTCAGTCGCAAGCAGCGAGAAGGTTTTGAAATCAACGCCTGATCACTGGCTGCAGGTTGCAGAAGTGAACGGGCTGACAGGAATGACATGGCCTGGTTAACACGAGAACAACTGGAATCACTGGGGCTCAAGCACCTTGGCAAGGACGTCCAGGTCAGCGACAAGGCGTCCCTGCTGAATCCCGAGCAGCTATCGATCGGGGACCGCTCCCGGATCGATGATTTCTGCGTGCTGTCCGGCAAGGTGACCATCGAGCACAACGTGCACATCACGGTCTTCTGTAACCTGGCCGGCGGGGAGCCGGGCATCACGATTGGCGCGTTTTCCGGGATTGCCTACGGGTCTCACATTTTTGCCCAGAGTGATGATTACAGTGGGCAGGAGCTGATAGGACCCACGTTCCCGGAAAAGTATCGGACCAACACGGTCAAGGAGCCGGTGGTCCTGGAAAAATTCTGCAACCTCGGAGCCCATGCCCTGGTCGCGCCGGGCGTGACCCTGGCTGAAGGGACCGTCATCGGCATGAAGTCACTGATCACTCGTTCCACGAAACCGTGGACGATTTATTTCGGGATTCCGGCCAAGCCCTTGAAGTCACGCCAGCAAGACATGATTGCCCTGGCTGAACAATACATGCGGGAAATCGGCGAGGCATAACCGGCGGGTCCCCACGAAAAAGCGATCTAACATGGGTGCTGTCAACGTTCACACGACCGGCTATCGCGATGGACAACTGGCCAGGTGTCCCGCGAGACCTAACTGTGTATGCAGCCAGTCAGCCGCAGCTCGACACGCCATTGAACCGCTCGTGGTGCCGGCGGGTATGGGTAATCCCATGGGGCACCTGCTGGAGATCCTGCAGCAGATGCCACGGGTTCGCCTGCTTTGCCAGGCAGACGATTACCTTCACCTGGAAGTGCGGACGGCCTGGTTTCGCTTCGTGGACGACGTTGAGTTTTACTGGGATCAGCAAGCATCCTGCATCCACGTACGATCTGCTTCTCGGATCGGTTACAGTGACCTGGGTACCAATCGTCGCCGGGTAGAACGAATTCGACGTCTCTTCGAGGTCACGTAACTCATTCGTGCTGCAAGACTAATCACCCAGCCATAGAAAATATGCTGCTATTTCCACTCCGGTGATCAGGAACTGCGGCTGCCAGAGAATTGCAGTCCAGGAACCTGTCATCTATAAACTAGGGTGTTCCTCCACGGTTCACCATTTTTCTGATTGTCTGAAAGGTACCTTCTTGATGATCTCTCTCCGCAAAACCTGCTCCACGTTGAGTTGCATGACTCTCGGCCTCCTGTTACTGGCTCCCGGTTGCGGTTCGAAGAACGAGGAGCCCATAAAGCCTGCTGCGACTGAGAACACGGCTGCCAATGGTGAACAATCTACGAATGCGGCCACGAACGGGGAAAGCAACCAGGGCGCCGCTGGCAACACGACCCCGGACAACACGCCACCAGCAAAACCAGCCGTTACGGCCGGTGACAGCAGTCCCCACCCTTACATGATCGAGGATTTTGAGGCCGCGCTGGTGGTTCACCCACGGAAAATATTTGCATCCGACATGATCCAGAACCTGTTAAAGATCGGCCCGGCGAAGGAAATGTTCGATGACATGAT
>JAYGDH010000639.1:0-2102 GCA_046583055.1 Pirellulaceae bacterium
GTGCCACGCGATGTACTGGTGGCCGTAGTGCCAGGCCCCTTTCCGCTCGATGCCGGGACGCAGGAAGGCCTCGTTCCATCGTTTGAATTTCACACCGTCGCGGCTGGCCATTAGCAACCCTTCCGTGTTCGCCGTACCATAACGAAGGCTGGCTGCAGCTCGAAGTTCGCGGTGCTGCAACTCCGGCAGCGCTCGCATCGAAGCGGACCAGCCACGATCGATGTAACGAGCCGGAAAGCCAATCAGGATGTGGGGCGCTCGGACGTACGGTTTCACCTGGTTCGTGTAGAGATGCTCCTGCGGCGAGTCTTCGTACGTCAGATCCACGGGTGTGCTCCAGTGAATCAGGTCGTCCGAGGTGGCGGTGCGAATGTCGCGGTAGCCGGCGGGTTTCCAGACTTTCTCGTTGGTCACACCGGCGGTGAAGATTCGCCAATAGCCGCGGTACTTCCCCAGTGTCGGGTCCCAGAAGGCGAGGTTCTGCGAATCGAACGCGCCCAGCCCGCCGAGAATTGGAGCATTCGTCATCGGCGTGAAATGGATGCCGTCGGGCGACTTCAGCGGCAGCAGTCCGCTGGCCCCGGACGAGCGAACAATCGCTTTGTAGCGGGCATCCGCCGGCGCGTCGGGGTTGTCGTCTTTGAACACGGCAGGATGCCCGGCGTCGACGCTCAACGCCCCATGCTTTCCGCTGGTGATGACAATGTTGTTCTTTTTTGAATCCTGGAAGTCGTGCAGTCCCAAGTCCGGCTTTCGCCAATGAATGCCGTCATTACTCTCCGCGTAGCAGCAGTAGAGCGGATGCCGGCCCGTGTTCAGTCCAGCCTTCGACACTTCCAGGTGCCAGGCCTTGTAGTACATTCGGTACAGGTCACCATCCTGGAAAACACTGTGGTATCCGCTGCCCGTCCCTTCCCAGGGCGCATCGTGCCTGAGGACCTGTTCTCGAGGGACCGGGTGTTGCAATCTTAGTGTTGCGGTTCCGGCCAGTCGATCGATCAATTGGCGGTCGACAAACAGTTCTCGACGTGAGCCAATGGCCAGTGGCTCGGAAGCCTTGGCATAAGCGTTGGAGCCGGAAAATAAGGGGGCCGTCGTGGCAGCTAGTCCGGCTGTTTTGAGCCAATGGCGACGCGTTATTTTTTTCAGCGACATGGTGAGTTTCCCGGGTCATAGTCTCCAAAAATGCCAACAACAGAGATTATCATTTCTGTGTCACCAATGCCATGAACCAGGTAAGTTTTTCGTGATTTGGGCTACTGATGTCTCTGGTCAGTGAGAGAAGATCTTCGCTATACTTGTCGCTGGGTTAGCCGTGTCCTTGTGTGACACGCTGGTGCCACGAAGACTTTGTGGCGTAACGGAGGGGGAAGGATGATGCTTCGATTTTTGAATCAAGGTTTCTACTGGCTGTTGATCATCCTGCTGGCTGGTTGTCAGCAAGAAAACCAGGTCAGTCAGTCGACCGATGAGGAGGCGTCTTCTGCTACCCAGGCAGAGCAGTCTGGTGAGTTGACCGCCGCTGAACTGGCGGATTCAGCCGAGGGTGAAATTGTTGGTGTTCATGACGGTGACAGCTGTACGTTGCTGGTTGGGAAAGAAGAGTACAAGATTCGCCTGGAGGGAATTGACACACCAGAACTCGGCCAGCCTTTCGGTAAGAACGCCAAGCAGGCATTGTCGAACTACATTTTTGGTAAAGAGGTGACTGCCAGGATCTCGGGCCAGGATCGTTACCAGCGCTACCTGGGAACGTTGCTGGTCGACGGTCAGAACGTGAACCTGCAGCTGGTTAAGGATGGTTGTGCCTGGCATTACAAGCAGTATTCCTCGGACGAGGCATTGGCAGCAGCCGAGACGGCAGCACGCTCAGCCGGTCGGGGACTGTGGCAAGACGCCGGTGCCGTGGCTCCTTGGCAGTGGCGAAGAAAGGACTCTAACAAATCTTCTGCCAAGAAATCGACCAGCGGTGGAAATTCTGCCAAGGACGTTCCAGCGGGCGTAACGCATTGGTTGAATCCAGACAGTGGGATTCGCCATAATCGGACGTGTCACCAGTTTGGCAAGACCAAGGCAGGCCGTTCCTGCGGTTCCCAGGATGG
>JAYGDH010000646.1:0-4671 GCA_046583055.1 Pirellulaceae bacterium
TCACAGTCCAGTTGCCACCACTGGTTGTTACGCGAGCTCGCGAGTCAACCATGTCACCGGCATAGGGCGCCGGTACCTCAGCGGTGAAAATCTCGGTGCATTGATAGTAATCTCTCGCATTGGCACTGCTACCACGAACCAGGATGACACCTACCGGGCGTCCCAGTTCAGCAGCGCGGGCCTGGACCCCGGCCACGTAGGCATTGAGCAGTCGCGATGCCTCACGCAGCTTGCGATCCTTGAGCGCCGGGCGGATCACGGGAATCGCCACGGAGAGCAAGATCGCCATCACGGCCAGCACGGCCAGCAATTCGATCAAGGTGAAGCCGACTCGATGCCGCGGAGCAATGGTTGAGATTCTGGAAGCAATCAAACGGCGCATGCGTTATCGTGCCTCCAGCATATGATTGGAAATATTGTCAATAGCATATCTGCGTTTCGAGATCAGACCTTGGGGTCGAGTGGTATCATAGGGGTCGTTAATATCTGACTTGGTGCCGGAATGATCCACTCCTCCCTCTCCATCGGGTCCAATCGAGTAGATTAAAGGAAAAAGTGCAAAGGGATCATCCTCGGGGTTCTTGTTACGCCAGCGTGGATTCACTTTCAGGGGATCGAACGGGTCACCATTTCCTTCACCCGCATCACCATCCTTGTTCTTGTTCAGATCACCAAATTGAAGCGTGGAAAAGCTGCCACCGAGGTAACCTGGTGCCCAGCGTAAGAAAGCAATGGGTTGCCCCCAGCCGTCAAGAATTTCTGGAAAGCCGTCCCCATCGACATCTCCTTTTTCACGTTCTCGGAAAAAGTCCAGCCCGTTGGTGTCCCCGTCCTGGATGTTTGCCAGGATCATGTAGAGGCATTCTGCTGATTGAAAGGGTTCTGTCCATTTTGGATTGAGTCGCAATTGGTGGGCGCGCGCAACGGAACTGGGAAATGTCGAGTTAGAAACGGCCCAGACTTTTTCTTTTGCAGGTTCCACGACATCGAGTTTGCGATCGGGCATCTCCATTCTCATCAACTCATATATGGCTTTCAGTCGCAACAACGCAGCGTACCTCGGACTTTTGCCGCGAATCGCATTCGGTGCGATTGGCATAGGGCGTGTGCGGTAGGATTCCCAGCGTCCGCTGATCAGTTCATGGATCTTGGTAATTTGGGCCTTGGTCCGTTGTTTCCGAGCGTTTTCCGACACCGAAAAGAGGGCAAACAGTACCATGCTCGTCAGCACTCCAATGATGCCGAGTACGGTCAGTAACTCGATGATCGTGAAGCCGTATCGCTGTCGGTGCATGCCAGGACGTTTCCGGCCGCGGTATTTATTTTGCCGTGGGTTCATTGCGTCGAATCTCCCAGTTGGCCCCCGCTGAAATTGGCGATGTTTTTCTTGTCTCCAGAATCGAAATTTGTTCCGTTGGGATAGAATCTCAAGGCGCCTTTTGAACCACCGAGATCATCGCCTATACCAGCGGACAGGATTTGAAATGTCTTCTGGTTGGTCCAGGTTTCATTGGTTACCGACGACCTGTAGGGTCGGAGTTTCCCGGTCATTTGGCGATGGTAGGGAAAGGGACCACCCTTTTCTTGTTTTTTTAAGTTGGAAGGAGGGTATCGCGGGATACCACCGGGTCCCAGGTAAGGATAGGACCGTGAGTCGAAGAAAACGTAGGGTAACTCAAAACCCTTTGGCAGGTAGATGGGATAGGGATCGTTGTCGTCGAGTGTAGAAAGTCGTGTTCCGTCGAATTCGTAGCGTCCGGTATTACGTGGGGCTGTTTTATTCAAAACGTTTGGGTGCAAGGGGCCACCTAGTCCGCTGAACGGCCGAGTGACTTCCTCGCTAAATCCCTGTAACCAGAAGGCAAGGGCCTCGGCGGGGTCAATGTTCCATTCCGCGATATCCCCTGGCGCATTCGTCATTTTCGTGACATTGGTAACGTTTACGTTCCGATAGGCATGAAGCAGCAACTGATTGACATCCGCATCTGAAATTCGGGGAAACGCTTTGCGGGCATGACGCACGACCAGCAAGGGATTGGAAAAGTCAGGTGGGTAATCGTCAAAGTGTTTTTTGTAGGCTTCCAGCCCGCTTTCCAGTTGCTTGATTTCCATCACGATACGCGTAACTTCCGCACGCATCATGACACCTCGAATCGTGGGAACCAGCAATCCGATCAGGATACCAATGATAGTCATGACAACCAGCAGTTCGACCAGCGTGAAGGCACTTCGGCGGTGTTGATGAGACGTCCTCATAACCATTGATCCTCTTGAGTAGGTACAGGTGTTCCCAGGCGGCCCGTCGCCGCCCGGGAAGTGTGATGGATAAGAATAAACTAACCGGAGAGTTTCGTGATTAACTCGACCAGTGGTAAGAAGAGCGAAACAACAATAAACCCGACGGCCACCCCCAGGAAAACGATCAACAGGGGTTCCAGCAGTGCCATCAAGCCATCGGTCAGCACCTTGACCTCTTCGTCGTATTGATCGGCTACCTTGTAAAGCATCGTGTCTAACTCACCCGTTTCTTCGCCCACGTCGACCATGTTGACGACCAGGTCGTCGACAACGCGTTGACGCATTCGTGCCAGGTAAAAGAGCGAGAGCAAAACGCCTCCCGACAGGGCCATGTAACCCCCGATCATCAGCAGGCCGGAATTCGGTGAAGCGCCATGCAGACCGGTCACGACGATGCCGGGAAAGGCACCGAAAAACGCATAAAAGAACAATGCCATGGGATGGAAGCTGGGCCGTGAATGTTGCTTGAGTGGTTGGGCAATGGGTTCACCCTCGCGAATTGCATCGGAAACCTTTCCGTACAAGTGTTCAAACATGGCGTTACCGGAGGTGTCCTTGGTAATCGTCAGGCCTTCCAGGATTGGAACACCACTGGCAACCAGGGTGCCCAGCGTTCGCGTGGTTCGAGCCAGGCAGTTCTTTTCTACGAGCTTCCCTACGATGGGGGTTTTTAGCATGAATAAATCCCATCCCATGCGACCATATTTGAATTTTCTCAGCAGTTTAATGAAGAGGAACAACACCATGGGAATGGCTGGTATCAGGAACCAGAAACGCACCACGTTTTCCGAGATAGCCATCAGTAACAGGGTAGGCGGTGGCAGGGTGAGTTCAAATTCATCGAACATTTCCTGGAAGACCGGTACGATCTTGAGCATGATGAAAGTCAGGATACCAACCGCCACTAGGACAACGACGACCGGGTAGATCATGGCGCCTTTGACCTTGCGTTTCAGGGATTCCGATCGTTCCTTGAACTCGGCCAGCCGCTGAAGGATGATTTCCAGGGCACCACCTGCTTCACCGGCCTTGATCATGTTGACGTACAGCCGGTCAAACACCTTGGGTTGCTTGCCCATCGCCTCGGACAGCGTGGAGCCGGCCTCGATGTCGTCGCAGACATCAATCAGGGCGTTCTTGAGTGCGCCGCCCTTGCATTGCCCCTCGAGGATTTTCAAGCTGCGCAGGATCGGCAGCCCCGCGTCCTGCAGGATGGAAAGCTGACGAGTAAAGGTGGTCAGGACTTTCGTCGAGGCACCGCCCATGACGAAACGGCTTTTACGCCCCTTGTTTACCGAGCGAGCATCGTCAGCGCCAGCGCGTTTCACGGAAATCCTGGTGACGTAGTAGCCCATTTGACGAATAGTCGTTTGAGCTTCTTCCTCCGTGGCAGCGTCGATGACGTCCTTGATCTCCTGACCGGTGGCGTCCATCGCTTCGAATTGAAAAGTGGGCATAACGGTTATCCCTTGGCAGAAAAAATAAAGAGATGATGTTGCATGGATTGATTTGTGGGCCAGGAAAAATCCTGGCTGACCTATGAATTATGTTCGCATCTAGGAGTCGACGACCGTTTCCCGGATGACTTCTTCCGGTGAAGTAAGGCCGTCAAAAATGAATTGTGTGCCGCGATCTCGTAGTGGATACATTCCGTTTTTCTTGGCAACCTGCCTTAACTCGTCTACCGAGGAATTACGCATGATCATTTCCCGTAAGTCGTCGTTCATGATCATCAGTTCGAAAATGCCAATGCGGCCCTTGTAACCGGTGTTGTTGCAGGCATCGCAACCACGGCCGCGGAACATGGATCGGTCTCCGAGTTCTTTCTTGGTAATGCCCAGTTGAAATAACAGTTCTTCCGTCGGTTCAATTTCCTCCCGGCATTGACTGCAAATTCGACGTACCAGGCGTTGTGCCAGGATTGCTTCCACCGTCGCGGTCACCAGGAACGGTGGAACTCCCATGTCCTTGAGTCGCGTGACACTGCTGGGCGCGTCGTTGGTGTGTAGCGTGCTGAAAACGAGATGGCCGGTCAGCGAGGCCTGGACTGCAATCTGTGCTGTTTCCAGGTCGCGGATTTCTCCGACCAGGATCTTGTCGGGATCCTGCCTCAGGATCGCTCGCAGGCAGGAAGCAAATGTTACGTCGATATCCGGATCGATCGGGATCTGGATGATGCCGTCGATGTCATATTCCACGGGATCCTCGGTCGTGATCAGCTTGTCCTCGAGCGTGTTCAACTCGCTTAACGCAGAATAGAGCGTGGTGGTCTTGCCGGACCCGGTGGGTCCGGTTACCAGTACGATTCCATTTGGTTTCTGGATGATTTCACGGAAAGAACTCATCGTCTCCGCATCCATGCCCACCTTGTTC
>JAYGDH010000068.1:0-9677 GCA_046583055.1 Pirellulaceae bacterium
CTTCCCGGGGTTAGATTAAGCCGGGAATCGGATTGCCAGCTGGCAACATCGGGATAGGACGGCCGGCGGGATCATCAAAATGGGTACCCGCCGGAACGCCCAGCGTGTGGAAGACGGTAGCCATCAGGTCCTGCGTGGTAACCGTATCACGGGCCGGGGACTCGGCCTTCGGGGATGACTGGCCGATCACGTTACCTGTTTGGAGGCCGCCTCCAGCCAGGGCCAGGGTGCTCAAACGCCCCCAGTGGTCCCGGCCGGCGTTCTTGTTGATTCGGGGCGTGCGACCAAATTCCCCGGAGATCACCAGCAGGATATTTTTCTCCAGTCCGCGCTGGTAGATATCCTCGACAAAGGCAGCCACGGCGCGATCCACTTGCGGGCCTCGACTGTCCATCGAGCGTTTGATGTTTCCATGCATGTCCCAGCCTTGCAGGGCAACGGCAACGAAACCGCAACCGGCCTCGCATAATCGTCGAGCCTTGAGCATGGATGTTCCCAGGCCGTCACCATACCTGGCGACGACCGCAGGATCTTCCTGCTTGAGGTCAAAAGCCTGGGGCGCCTTGCCAAGGATCAGCGTCAAGGCCTGCTCGTTAAAGTCGTCGATCCCTTCAATGGTACCGCTGGCATCCGTGTCCCGGCGCAACTGGTCGAGGTTCTGCAGGAGTGCTTGCCGATCTTCCAGGCGACTCACCTCGGTGGCCAGGTCCATGTTCTTTCGTGCTGGTCCATCGGGAGAAAAAGGCCCGTGTGCCTTGCCGAGCCAGGCGGGTCCGGGGATCGTGTTGACTTCCGTGTTGAAACCAATCTGTCCCATCTTGACGTAGGTCGGCATGCCAGTGTCCGGGTGATTGGAACCGCGCACTCGGGACGTGATCGATCCGAGTGACGGACGGTCCTCTCCCTGGTTGTGACCCGTGTTGACATAGTAGGCGGCCCGGTTATGAGAACTCGTGGGAACCGTGAAGGAACGTACGAACGTCATCTTGTCAGCGAGGGCCGCCATCTTCTCGAAGTTGCCACCCAGGGTCAGGCCCGGCTGGTTTGTCTTGACTTCACCGGTCACGCTGCGAAACTCGACCGGGGCATCCATCTTGGGATCAAAGGTTTCGATATGAGTCGGGCCGCCGTTGAGCCATAGCCAGACGACGGAGGTGTCTCGCTTGACGCTGGTTGATTCAGCGGCGCGAGCAGCCATCAAGTTGGCGAGAGTCAGTCCGCCAAAACCGAGGGATCCAACCTGGAGGAAGTTTCGACGTGAAATTCCAGCGCAATTCCGTCTGCTACGGCCAAAGGATACTCTCAGCACGGGGTGGTCCTCCGAGTTGCTGGTGAGGTGGCAATGCATTTAATAAATCAACAACGGCTGATACGTATTTTAGGGAGCCAGGCGTCTGAGAGCAAGAACAACTGGACCTACTGAGGAAGGACTATTTCTTCTTTTTGTCCTGTTTCGCAGTTCCGGAACTGGTGTCCCGACGGAAATTCAGCGGTTTCGTTTGCTGGCTCACCGGGGCCAGTCCCCTCCCCTTCAGCCGATCCACGTCCTTGCCCAGGCGAAACCACTCGGCCGCCATTGCCTTCACGCGGCCCGGGTGACTGGCGGACAGGTCATTGAGTTCCGAACGATCGTCATCCAGGTTGTAGAGTTCCCACTTGCCCAGCTTGGCAGAGACCAGCTTCCAGGGTCCCTGCCGCAGCGCGCGGTCGGTACCGAAATGAAAGTACAGGGTCTCGTGTCCCTCGCGCTCTTTACCTTGGAAGATTGGCAGCAGTGATTTTCCCTGCAAGGGATCGATCTGGCGATCACCAATTTGCTTCGGATACTCGGCGCCAGCCAGGTCTGCGAACGTTGCCATGAAGTCGACCAGGTGTCCTGCCTGATCGGTCGTGGAACCGGGAGACGTCTTGAGACCCTGAGGCCAGTGGACGATCAGTGGCGAAGAAATGCCGCCCTCGTGCTGGTTTTGCTTGTAGAGGCGAAACGGTGTGTTACCGGCATGAGCCCAACTGGCGTCATACGTCCAGTAGGACTTGGGATCCCACGGCTTCAGGTAGCGGCCCCGGGTCCGTTCAAAAGGGCAGGCCCCATTGTCAGAGCAGAAGAGAATTAGCGTATTGTCGAGGAGATCCTTCTTTTCCAGGAACTCAATATAACGCCCCACGTTCTGGTCCAGGATGTCGACCATGGCGGCAAAGACTTCCATGCGGTCCGCTTCCCACTGGCGATCTTCCTTGCTGAGGCTGTCCCAGGCTGGAATATGTTCAGGCCGCGGGCTCAGTTTCCACTTGGCCGGCAGCAGACCGGAGTCAAGTTGCCGCCGGTGACGTTTGGTGCGCAGTTGATCCCAGCCGCCGTCGTACTGGCCATCGTATTTCTTGACCTCCGCCTCGGGAGCCTGTAGCGGGTAATGCGGTGCGTTGAAGGCGTTGTAAAGCAGGAATGGTTTGTCTTGCCTGGTCGCTTCTTCGAGGAACTCGAGCCCGAAATCGACGATCGCATTGGTCGTGTAAAATGGCTGGCCATTAAGCGTCTTGGGAACGTCCCAGTTTTCTCCATTGAGTCGAAACGTGTTGTCGCCGGTAAAGAAATTGGTGGCACCGGAAAGGTGTCCCCAGTACTTCTGAAAGCCAAAGTCCGTCGGTTGCTTGGTAAGGTGCCATTTCCCGACCATGTTGGTGACGTAACCAGAGGCTCCCAGCACCTCGGCGATGGTGGCCCCCCGGTTCAGCTTGGCCCCCCCGGCCTGGTCACAGTAGAGTCCAGTCAGCAGCGAGACCCGGGAAGAATGGCACTTGGCGGTGTTGTAGAACTGGGTGAATCGCAAGCCGTTGCTGGCCAGCCTGTCCAGGTTCGGTGTCTTGATTTCCGACCCGTAGCAGCCGATATCGGAGAAACCGAGGTCGTCTGCCATGATCAGGATAATGTTGGGGCGTTCGGCGGCGAGTGCCGTACTTGTCCAGTAAAGGGTCGATACCAGCAGCAATGGGAGACAGGCCAGGCGTTTCATGATTTGTGAACCCCGTGATGATATCGTGAACAGGAAAAGTGAAGTGAACATACAGTTTACTTGAGCTCGTGCGGAGGGTCCAGCGTAGGGGGCTGGTGGCTGTCCGTCACTGGAATTAGGGTGGACCATGGTTGCATGCTGTTGTGAAAGGAGGGAACTGTGAAATCAATGCTGGGTATTCTGCTTCTTGTGGCAATTGGCTGGAACGAAGCTGCCGACTTTCCGTCGAGCGTGCTGGACTTGAGTGGCTGGAAGCTGACGCTTCCTGAGAACACGAGTCATCCCGGTAATCCTGACGAGAGATTGGGCCAGGACCTGTTGCGGTTCGCAGATCCGCGATTTTTTCACGTTGTCCCGAACGCGCGGGCAGTGTCGTTTCGAGCACCATGTGGCGGTGCCACGACTCGGGGAAGCCAGTATCCTCGCTGTGAACTCAGGGAAATGAAACCTGGTGGTCGCGATGAAGCCAGCTGGGGGACCGCTGATGGAAAACGGCACACGCTGGTTGCATCCTTGGCAATTGTGGAGATACCAGCAGTCAAGAAACACGTGGTATGTGCCCAGGTTCACCACGCGGATGATGACTTGTTGATGGTGCGACTGGAAGGGAAGAAGTTGTTCGTGGAACGCAACGATCTACCTGATGTACGGCTCGACTCCAATTACATCTTGGGGACCCGGTTTTCCGTCAAGATTGAGGCAAAAGACGGCCATGTTAAGGTTTGGTACAACGATCAGTTAAAGATGGACTGGGTCGTCTCGCAACACGGATGCTACTTCAAGGCGGGTTGCTACACCCAGTCGAATCGCGGCAAGGGTGACCTGGACACCGCGGCTGGCGAAGTTGCCATCTACGGGTTAGCGGTGTTTCATCGTTAACGTGTCTTGGCCGGGTATCTCGAGTCCAATTCCACGGGGGTTGTCGGCCTCGTCCAAAAGAACCATTGGTTCGAGGGGTGTTCAGGGATCGTTTTTGTGAGATATTGGGCGGTAACGTGTTAGCTGTTGTTTGTCATTGATCGTGAACCTGTCCAGAAGGGATTGGAATGATGAGACGCCTTGTAAGCCGGTTGAGTTCTGCTGTTTTGTTAGGCACAGTTGCCCTGACCTCCACCTCCCAGGCAGAGGTATTTGAGTTACGGACCTACACCACGAACAAGGGGAAGCTGCCTAACCTCAATGCGAGATTCCGAGATCATACGGTCCGACTATTTGAGAAGCATGGCATGAAGTCGATTGGCTACTGGACACCCACCGACAAGGAAGAGACGTTGATCTACGTGATTAGCCACAAGAGTCGCGAGGCAGCCAAGGCTTCCTGGAAAGCATTCGGTGCGGATCCCGAGTGGAAGAAAGTCGCGGCTGAATCACAGCAAGATGGCCGTATTCTCGCCAGGAGACCGGAAGCGGTGTACATGACCTCGACCGATTACTCGCCTGCCTGGAAGAACGGCAAGGCCGGCCAGGATGACGTTTTTGAATTGCGAGTTTACCAGGCAGCGACCGGCAAGCTCGGCAAGTTGGATGCTCGCTTTCGCGATCACACGATTGGACTCTTCAAGAAACACGGTATCGCATCGGTAGCCTACTGGCATCCGACCGATGAGCCCCAGTCGAAAGATCACTTGATTTACATTATCAAGCACGAGAGTCGGGATGCCGCCAAGAAGTCATGGCAGGCATTTATTGCCGACCCGGCCTGGAAGAAGGCGGCCCGGGAGTCAGGTGTGGGCCGGTTGGCCAAGCCGCCGGAAGCAACCTACATGAAGGCGACCGATTACTCGGCCATCCGCTGATGCTCGTGAGATAATGCTGGTCATGCGTCGCTGACTGCCAGGTCCGCTCTGTGATCACGCGCGGGCGGTTGCTCTTTTTTTTCAAACGACGGCTGCTCTTGTGTGTCGGAGGCCGCCTATCGCGGACGAGTAAATTACAGATTGGTGTCGCTGCTATTTCCCTGGAAAGGTCAGTCCCCTGGTCGGATGGACTGTAACAGGCAGGATTTGGCCGGTGCATCCTTTGTCTTTCGTGGAAGTTCCCCGGGCAATCCAGATCTGCTGGCGCCGATCCCCTGCGATGCCCAACCCGCAGTCGAATTCATACTTGCCCAACAATTGGAAGTGTTTGTCTGTCTTGAGTAACTGGTTACCGTAGCAACCGAACCACCAGTGGCCGTTGGTAAAGGCCGCAGTTTGAATGCCCAGTCGCGTATAACCGCTCTCCAGGATGTGCTGGCGGAGGAACTTGAATGACAGATCGTACTCGTAGAGATAGTTCTCCCGAAGGACCTCGGGTAGTCCGCCTATCACGATCATCTTGCCATCGTGGTAGGCCATGCCGCCGGCACCATAGATTAGCCGGGGTGTCTTGTGTTTCGCCAGCAGCGACAGGGTATCGGCACGGTAACTGTAGACCCAGGAATCAGCCTTCCCCTCGGGATCATTGAACGGTCCGAGATTTACTGCGACGAATAGTTTGCCATCGTGATAGCAAAGGTCGCCGTGGTGACTGGCGACCGGTATTTTTTTGAGAACTTTTCCATGCGAGTCGCTTTTGACCAGCGTGGTAGTGAAGGACCAGTAGATATTCCCCTGGTCGTCCCGGCAGAATCCCTGCAGGTGGTGTGGGTAAATGCCTTCACAGGAAATGCCGGCGTTCGGCTCCTGGGCCTCTGCCTGCAGAGGGGCCGCGAAAAAGATAAGCAGGCAGGCTAAGGAAAGAAAACGGTTCATAATGTTGGGTGGTCCGATTGTCCAAAAAAAGAAATATAAAAGCTTGCGTTTGCTGGCAGCTTGTGATGAACTCTTCGCTAGTCGAGCGTGATCTGCTGGTAGACAAGGTAGCCAACTTTGTCGGCGCGACTCGATTCGACCAGCAGGGTCAATTCTGCCTGTTGATTCCGCTTCGGCAGGTCAACGACGACGCTCTGGCCAGGGTGCAGTTTGCTAAATGGAACGGGAAATCGCTGTTTGCCAGAGAGCACCACCAGTTGTCCACTGCCAGCGACCCCCAGCACCTTCAGTTGCATCGACCTGGTGGCTGTCGGAACGCCCAGCAGTTGCACTACGATGGGGCCGTAATCGGCCTTGGCATCGTTGCGGCCGATAAAATTTGGCTGGTGAATGGGGGCGTATTGCCGGCCCCCCTTCTCGGCCACCTGGGGTTTGAGCCGAATTGTGCCATTACGCCCCCGTAGGGTGTCCACCTCCGGATGGTCGATATACTCGAGCGGATCGAGGCCACTGGCCTTCCACTGTTGGTACCAGGGGTCCGTCTTGTTGGTAACGGCCCACTTGCGACTGGCCGGATTGTCGTGGATCTCGGAAATCGTCGCCAGGTTATCCGGGGGGCCGACTGGCTTGCGGAAAAACGTACCCCAGGTGACGTCAAGGAACTGCCACCGCTTGCGGTAAAAGACTTCCACGCAGATATGGTTGTGATTCTTGGCCGGTGTGGGACCGTGGATGTAGAACTCCACCGGGCGGGCGCGTACGTCGAGTCGGTGGGCCAGTTCCAGGAAGGTGGCAATATGATTTCCGCAAATACCCGCCTCCATTTCCAGGCACTGCTCGACGTTTCCCGGCAAGGGTAGTTGGTCGGTCTTGCGCACGGAGTAATTCAAAGAACTAAGTCGTGACTGAACGTAGTTCATTGCCGTGACACTGAACAGGTATTCGCGGGCGAGTGCTGGGTTACGGGTGCCCAGTTGCTTGACCTGCCGCTTGATGATTCGTACCGCTTCATCCGTGCCTGGGGTCGCAGGTTGCTGACCCGAGGTCATGCTGACGGGTAACATTAGCAGGCACAACAGAGGGAGCAGGCATTTCATGACGGTATTCCTGTCTCATCCGGTCGCCCAGAGGGTACTAGTCTCCATCCAGTTCATCCAGCAGTTTTTTTAACTCGCTTGATACCTTTGAGTCGGTATCAAATTGATCTCCCGGTTTGGGGAGATCAATCGTGGAATCACCACTGCGAATATTGAAGTCGTCGTCCATGCCGAGGTCGAAATCCGTGGACGCCTGGTCGGGAATCTTGATGACAACCTTGCATTTCGGACACTTGCCAGTACGTCCTGCTACCTGGATAGGGAGAGTGAGTTCGCCTTCACACGCGGGACATTCAAAAATAAAACTTTCCCCCATCAAACTCTCCGGAAATCAAGCGGTTGTCGAATCCTAGCCAGTATAGCTCGCTTCTGCGGATGCGCCCAGTTTCGCATCTCGGAAGCGGGCAGCAGCAAGTCGCTCAATTGCCTTGATTGCCTGCTGCATGTTAAGATCTGGTAATGATGGTTCCTGATTTATTTCGACGTATTATGTCCCGCGGGCGCAGGCTGATATTGCCTGCCCTGGTGCTGGTCGGATCGCTGCTGCCGGGTGTGGCAGTAGCTGATGATTTGCCGGCCGGTGTCAAAAATAGCCAGAATCCCGCAGATATCTCGCTCTCGCCGCAGCAGTCACTGAAGCGAATCACCGTTCCCGATGGCTTTCATGTCACGCTGTTTGCCGGGGAACCGGATCTGCGGCGACCGATCGCATTTGATTTTGATGATCGGGGACGACTCTGGGTCGTGGAAAATTACGCGCATCCGAAGTGGAATAAAGAGAATGCGACTGATCGCATCCTGGTGTTCGAGGACACGAACCACGATGGAGAGTTTGATCAGCGAACGGTTTTCTGGGACAAGGGTCGCTACCTGACTGGCATCGCCGTCGGGCACGGAGGGGTCTGGATTGCTAACACGCCCGAGCTTTCCTTTATTCCCGATAGGGACGGTAACGATATTCCGGATGCGGAACCGATTGTGATGCTCGACGGCTTTGAAGTTTCCTCCAACAACGTACTTAATAATTTCCACTGGGGCCCCGATGGCTGGCTCTACGGAGCCATTGGCCTCAACGAGCTCTCCAAGGTCGGTAAGCCGGGGACGCCGGAGTCCGCACGGACCAGGATCACGCGTGGCATGTGGCGGTTTCACCCGGTCGATCACAAGTTTGAAAAACTGGCCAGTGGTATGGTCAATCCCTGGGGAGCAGATTTTAACCAGTACGGGGACCTGATCACCTCCAACACGGTGCTGGCCCACCTTTGGCACATCGTTCCAGGTATGATCTGCGAACGACGGGCTGCTGAACGTGAAAACCCTTACGGTTACGAGCGGATCCAATCGATCACCAACCACCTGCACTGGGGTGGCGGTGCCTGGACCAATTCGCGCAACACGGCCGACCATCACTCGGTGGCAGGCGGAGGTCATGCCCATTGCGGCGCCATGATTTACCTGGGAGACAACTGGCCCAAGAAATACTGGGGGACCTTTTTTACCAATAACCTGCATGGCAATCGGGTCAACAATGATCTGCTGGTTCCCAAGCGATCCAGCTATGTGGGCGTGCACAGCGAAGATCTACTGTTTGGTAACGATCCCTGGTTCCGCGGTCTCTCCATTAGATATGGACCGGACGGAGGTGTTTATATCTCCGATTGGCATGACCTGGGTGAGTGTCACGACAGCGATGGTGGTCATCGCAGCAGTGGTCGTATCTACAAGGTTGTTTACGGGAAACCCGAGAAGCGTACGTTCAATCTCCAGCAGCAAACGGACGCAGAACTGGCCCGGCTGCATCTGCATCCCAACGAGTGGTTCGTACGTCACGCGCGGCGGATCCTGCAGGAACGTGCAGTTGCCGGAATTGACGTGACCGCAGCCAGGAAGCAACTGCGAGCTATCTTTGCCAGCGACAAGGATGAATTGAATAAACTGCGAGCCCTGTGGACCCTTTATGTCCTGGATGATCTGGAACCGGCAGAACTGGTTGGCTGGCTCGATCATGAGAGTCAGCATGTTCGCCGCTGGGCCGTTCGTTTCCTGGTCGACCGCGGGCAACCCGGGGAGCAGGCAATTGCGGCGATGGCCCGACTGGCTGCCGGCGAGGAGTCGGCGAAAGTTCGCCTGGCACTGGCAGTGGCGCTGCAGAGAATAGACCTGGAAAATCGCTGGGCGATTGCTGAGGCTCTGGTGACCTATGCCCAGGACGCGGTTGACCCTTACCTGCCACTGATGATCTGGTATGGCGTGGAGCCACTGGTACAGGTGGACCGCGCACGGGCGTTAGAACTGGCGGTCGCTTCCCACTTACCACGGGTACGGCGGTTCATTGCCCGCCGGGCACTCGATGCACAGCAACCGGTCATGGAGGACGTGATCCAGGCGGCGCTGGGGGTGAAGGCTCAGCAGGCGCGACTTGATTTTCTGCAGGGGATGCTCGATGTGCTCACGCAGCGCGGCCAGCAGCCGGCGCCAAGCTCGTGGCCGGCCCTTTACCGGCTGGCTGCGGCCAGCGGTGATGCGACGACCCGTTCGGTGGCGGTCCGACTGGCGACGATCTTTGGTGACAAGCAGGCGATTGGTCAGCTGCAAAAGACGGTCCTTGGCGTGACGGCGCCTGTTGAGCAGCGGCGCGAGGCGCTGGGCGCACTGTTGAAACTGGAACAGGCGGTGTCGGCATCGATGCTGCACTCGTTGACAATTCAGTTGACAATTCAAAAGTCGCAGCTGCGCCGTGACGTGATCCAGGGACTGGTTTTGCATAATAACAACGAGACCCCGGAGGTTCTGCTGGACTGTTACTCGCGCCTCTCGACGTTGGAGCGGCAGGATGC
>JAYGDH010000105.1:0-6613 GCA_046583055.1 Pirellulaceae bacterium
CCATCCTGCACCTGATGGGGCTGGATCACATGCGATTGACCTACCGGGTGGGCGGACGTGATTTCCGACTTACGGACATTTATGGAGAAGTGGTTCACGACCTACTGGCCTAGGCAGACGGGGCTTTTCCAGGGCTGATTCAAGCTGGCTTGCGTTCTTACAATATCATGCAATACCTAATGAAACATTACTTGCGAATGATCTGTTTTTTCCTGTTGATGGCAGCTGCCGTCCAGGGGTTGGCTGGGGAGGAGCAGCCGCAGACCGTGGCGAAGATTGATTTTGTTAAACAGGTTCAGCCTCTTCTGGCAGCGCGCTGTTTTAAATGCCATGGACCAGAGAAACAGGAAGGTCGCCTGCGACTGGATGCCCCGGCGATCGTTGCCAGGGGAGGCATCTCGGGGCCGGCGATTAAACCAGGGAAACCTCTCCAGAGTCTTCTTTACCAGCGTATTGTCAGCGAGGATGCTGACGAACGAATGCCGCTGGATGCGCCGGCCCTGGAACCAGCGGAGCGAGAATTGGTCAGACGCTGGATTGAGCAGGGAGCTCGTTGGCCGGCAGGGGCCGGCGTGCAGCTGGATGCCCTGGCGAAGCATTGGTCCTACCAGGCACCTGCCAATCCCGAGTTGCCGGCGGTTATCAAATCAGGCTGGGTTCATAATCGCATCGATCAATTTGTACTGGCACGAATGGAAGAGCAACAGTTAGCTCCCTCACCGGAAGCGGAGCGTCGTCGACTTATTCGACGTGTTTACCTGGACCTGGTTGGTTTACCACCCACGGTGGAGGCCGTGGAACGATTTGCCACGAGCCAGGATCCACGAGCTTACGAGAAGGTCGTGGACCAGTTGGTGGATTCACCACGCTATGGAGAAAAGTGGGCCAGGACATGGCTTGACCTGGCTCGCTATGCAGACAGTAACGGTTACCAGGCAGATCAGTATCGAAACGTGTGGCCCTACCGTGACTGGGTTATTCGTGCCATGAACGCCGATATGCCGTTTGACCAGTTCACGATTGAACAGTTAGCGGGTGACTTGTTACCGAACCCGACCGTGGAACAGAAGATTGCTACCGGGTTTCAACGCTTAACGACCTGCAATGTGGAAGCGGGTGTGGACCCGGAAGAAAACCGAGCTAACCAGATTATCGATCGAGTCAATACCACGGGTACCGTCTGGCTGGGGACCACGCTTGAATGTATGCAATGTCACAACCACAAGTATGATCCGTTCAGCCAGCGCGAGTATTACCAGTTATTTGCTTTCTTTAATAACACGCCGCTGGAGGTTGAAGGAAATGGGGTTTCCTATAATTTCGTGGGACCCAAGATGAAACTGCCATTCACGGGTCAACAGCAGGCGCAGCGTCAGCAGTGGCAAGCGGAAGCAGACCAGTTGCAAGAGTCGATCAAACGGCTGCAGCGAGACCAGGTTGCGCAGCTGGCCGCCTGGGAAGCACGCCTGCAGGGTGCCCTGCAGAACCTGCCCAGCTGGCAGGTGTTGGATCCGCTGGCGTTTCAGTCCCAGGGCGGGGCTTCCCACGAGGTACGAGCGGACCATTCGGTGCTGGTTTCCGGTAAGCGGCCGGAGAAAGATGTCTATACGTTGACCGTCCGGACCCGGCTAAAGGGAATTACCAGGTTCAGGTTGGAAACGCTGACCGATCCGGCATTACCGGGCCAGGGACCGGGACGTTTTGAGAAGAACCGTCCCAATTTTGTACTCCATGAATTCACGGTAAAGGCACGATCGATCAAGGCTGGTTCAAAGTATCAAGCGCTGCCGCTGCATGGAGCCCAGGCAGATTTTTCTCAGAAGAATTACGCGGTGGCTGGTGCCATCGATGGAAATCCCGCCACGGCCTGGGCGATTGCTCCTCGATTTCATGAGCCGCACGAGGCTACCTTCCTGTTGCGGACACCTGTGGGTGATGATGTTGAAACGGAACTGGTGTTTACGCTGGACCAGCACCACGGCGGTGGCCGCACGATCGGACGGTTGAGAATCTCGGCAATGACGGGCAACCCGTCCGCACTCTCCTTGCCCCAACCGATTGTCACGATTCTTCGCCGGTTGCCAGGTAAGCGCACGGTAAAACAGAAAGCAGCGTTGCGGGCTTATTACTCCGAGCAGGATCCCCAGTTAAAAAAATGGACCCAGCAGCGCAAGAAACTGCTGGATCAAATCAAGAGCCAGGAGCAGGTGACCACGCTGGTGATGGTTGAACAGGACAAGCCCCGTATGAACCAGGTATTCGAGCGCGGGAATTTCAAGGAGCGAGGTGAAACCGTGGTGGCAGATACGCCCCGTACCCTGCACCCGTTTTCGCCCGGCTTGCCGCGGAATCGACTGGGGTTTGCACGTTGGTTAATGACGAAAGATAACCCGTTGACGGCTCGCGTGACGGTTAACCGCTGGTGGGCATCATTCTTTGGTCGTGGCCTGGTGACCACGATGGAGGATTTTGGTACGCAGGGAGAACGGCCTACGCATCCGCAGTTGCTGGATTACTTGGCCCGGGAACTGGTTACCCACGATTGGTCACGCAAGCATCTGCACAAGTTGATCGTCATGTCCGCTACTTACCGACAGTCGGCACGTGCCCATGAAACGTCCTGGGAACGGGATGTCGATAACCGCTGGCTCACCCGTGGCCCTCGCTTTCGACTGAACGCCGAGACCATCCGGGATAATGCCCTGGCTATCAGTGGGCTGCTGACGAACAAGCTGGGGGGACCACCGGTCTATCCTCCGCAACCGGCGGGGATCTGGCGGCACGTGGGTCGCAATGAACCGAAGTTCGTTACATCAGTCGGTGAGGATCGTTTTCGACGAGGTATTTACGTGGTCTGGAGACGCAGTGCTCCCTATCCCAGCTTTACCACCTTTGATGCTCCGGATCGAGCGACGTGTGTTGTGAGTCGATCCCGAACCAATACCCCGTTGCAGGCATTGACCCTACTCAACGATCCGGCCTACGTGGAGATGATGCAGTCGTTTGCACGTGGCATGGCTCGCCGCCTGGAACCTCGAGGCGATAGCCGGCGTATTGACTATGCATTCCAGTCAGCCGTGGCTCGTAAACCGCGTCCTGCCGAACGGGCCCTGTTGTTGCAGGTCCTCCAGGAACAACGAAAACGATTTAACGAGGATGTGGTGGCCGCTCGAAAGTTGGTGGGCAAGGCAGACCAGTCCGCCCAGGACGTGGTAGAACTGGCAGCCTGGTTCCATGTGGCCAACATTCTCTTGAATCTCGATGAAACGATTACGAAAGGCTAGTGTCGTGAATCCCCTCGAAATCCATCTGCGTAACCTGAGTCGGCGCGAACTGTTCCAACGCGTTGGGTGCGGAGTCGGTGGATTGGCACTTGCCTCGCTCCTGGAGCAGGATGGTTGCTGGGCACAGGCACCGACGGTGAAAACGCAGGGAGGCCAGGGATTCGCGGCTAAGCTCCCTCATTTTCCGGCCCGCGCCAAGAACGTGATTTTCTTACACATGGTCGGGGCACCCTCCCAGTTGGACTTGTTTGACGATAAGCCGATGTTGCGCAAGAACGATGGAGAGCTGTGTCCCAAGGAATTGATCGAGGGAAAACGATTTGCTTTCCTGCGTGGACACCCTCGTCTGCGAGGATCTGAATTCCGATTTTCCCGGTACGGTGAATCGGGGCAGGTCTTCTCCGAGCTGTTGCCGCACCTGTCTGGCCTGGCAGACGATATTGCCATCATCAAGTCCATGCAGACCGATCACTTTAACCATGCTCCCTCGCAGTTGTTTTTGCTGACCGGCTTTGGTCGCTTTGGTCGACCATCGATTGGTTCCTGGATCAGTTACGGGCTCGGTACCGAGAATCGTTCGCTGCCGGGATTCGTGGTGCTGATTACCGGTTCCGTGGGAGGTGCAGGGAACAGCATGTGGGGCAGCGGTTTCCTGCCTACCGTTCACCAGGGCATTGAATTTCGTACCAAGGGTGACCCGGTCCTGTACCTGTCGAACCCGGGTGGGATCACCGGTACCGACCGAAAACACATTATCGATACGGTGAATCGGCTCAATCAACAACAACTGGCCGATGTGGGCGATCCCGAGATTTCCACGCGCATCAGTCAGTACGAGATGGCTTACCGGATGCAGTCCTCGGTACCGGAACTGATGGACCTGTCTGGTGAACCCAGATACATCCATGAAATGTACGGAACCCAACCTGGCCAAACCAGCTTTGCTAATAACTGCCTGCTGGCTCGTCGACTGGTAGAACGAGGAGTTCGTTTTGTCCAGTTGTTCGACCAGGGTTGGGATCATCATGGGGGACTGAAGAAAAACCTGACAAGCAAGTGTAAGCAAGTGGATCAGCCGGCAGCCGCCTTGATTCGAGATCTCAAGCAGCGTGGTTTACTGGATGAAACTCTGGTCGTGTGGGCCAGCGAGTTCGGCCGGACACCGATGTTGCAGAACGACCGGGCCAATGGCGGCCGGGACCATCACAAGGATGCTTATTGTATCTGGATGGCCGGTGGAGGCATCAAGGGGGGCGTCACCGTAGGACGTACGGATGACCTGGGTTATTTTCCCACGGAAGATCCTGTCCATGTCCATGATTTCCAGGCAACCTTGTTGCACCTGCTGGGCATGGACCACGAACAGCTTACTTACAAGTACCAGGGGCGCCAGTTTCGTTTGACAGATGTTCATGGAGAAGTGGTTACCAAGGTGCTGGCTTAACCGGTTGTCCCGGGCAGCCAGCCTAATCTGGCTTGTTGGTTGTACCTGATTTTGCCAAACTGGTGGTAACGGTTCCGGGCTTGTTGTATTACCGGGGGAAGATTTCATGCTGCGAGAGGAAATGGGAAAGCCACCTGTTTCACCGCCGTTGGTTTACAGGGCCAGTCAATATCCAGTGATGGCCCTGTTGCTGGGGTTACTTGTTACAGGTATCACGCGGAGTGTACCAGGCGCTGAATTGCCACCACGCTTGCGGCGCCCGGTCGCCCTGGCATTTACCCAGGACCATCAACACCTGGTCGTTGCCAATCGGCGTGGCCAGAGCCTGTCGCTGGTTGACCTGGCCGAGCAGAAGACGATCAGGGAAGTGGACTGTGGAGCGACCCTGTCTGATTTGAAACCACTGGACGATGGTAACTGGATGCTGGCCACGGATGAATCCGGGCACCAGCTTCTGCTGCTGCGAATTGAAGCGGATAAAATCCATGTGCAGCAGCGGATCGCGGTTAGTCCTTACCCGGTGCGAGTAACGATTGATCGTCGACAGCAGTATTGTTACGTGACCTCGCTATGGTCGCGACGTGTAACACGTCTGCGACTGGAAAAATCTGCAGCGGGATGGGTTATGTCCGGAGCCCGGACATTGGACCTGCCGTTTTCTCCACGCGAGTTGCGATTACTACAGGGTGATACACGCCTGGTCGTCGGGGATTCATTTGGTGGGCAGCTGGCCGTGGTTGACACATCCAATCCCGAGGCGGGACAACTCCGCCTGCTGGGTGTTCGGCAGTTTCCCGGTCACAATATCCGCGGCATGGGTGTGAGTGCCAATGGCAAGATGCTGTTGATCGCTCACCAGATGCTTAACGAACTTGCCCATACAGTGCGTAACGATGTGCACTGGGGGTTGTTGATGTCAAATGATCTGCGCTGGTTGAAAATAGCGTCGGTGCTGAAGGGCGGTTCAGACCTTTACGAGGGAGCCCACATGCACCCGCTGGGAGAAGCAGGCAGCGCCACAGCCGATCCCTCGGGCCTGGCGGTTTCCCCGCAGGGTGTGGTGGTGGTCACGCTGGGCGGAGTGCGTGAAGTGGCGGTAGGACGGGAAAATGATTTTAGTTTGCAGCGTGTTAACGTGGGACGTCGTCCCGTTGCCGTGGTGATTCATCCCAACGGCAAGCGAGCCTACGTGGCAAACATGTTTGACGATTCGGTTTCCGTGGTCGACCTGGAAGATCCTGATGAACTGGCCAGGATCTCCCTGGGGCCGAGGGCCCAGTTAAGCAAGCAGGACCGGGGCGAGTTGCTGTTCTTCGATGGCCGGCTTTCCCATGACAGCTGGATGAGCTGTCACAGCTGCCATACCAATGGACATTCTAACGGCCTCTTGAATGACAATTTCAGTGATGCATCTTTCGGAGCACCGAAGCGAGTCCTCTCGCTGCTCGATCGGTCAGAGACGGCTCCCTTCGCCTGGAACGCAAGTGCCCCGGACCTGGCAGCCCAGGTTCGTAATTCCATTGAACAAACGATGCAATCCGATGACCCGGCCAAGGATGAGCAGGTTCAGCAGATCATTAGTTTTCTGAAGACGTTGAAGGCGCCCCCGGCGATTGACAAGGTGCGAGGCCAATATGACGCCGCGGCGGTTGAGCGTGGCCGACAGGTTTTCCAACAGCGAAAGTGTGCCAAGTGTCATGCTCCGCCCCACTATACGACTCCCAAAATCTATGACGTGGGCCTCAAGGATGAACTGGATCACCACGAGTTTAACCCACCGTCACTGCGCGGGGTGGGTTACCGGACATCGTTCTTTCATGACAGCCGGGCCAAGCAGTTACGAGACGTGTTTTCGGTCCACGGGCACCAGGTTGAAAATGGCCTG
>JAYGDH010000127.1:0-1662 GCA_046583055.1 Pirellulaceae bacterium
CTCGATGACCAGGCGAGGCTGATCCAGCAACGGGACAACACGCACTTGCATCTCGGGCGCCGTGGTCGCCAGGTAACAGGTGACCGGGCTCCCCAGTTCAGCACCAACACCGGTCGTTACTGCCTCGTGCAGCCAGGGCAAGGCGTCCACCAGTTCCAGCCGGCGAGCAGATTTTCGCAGCTGAAGCAGCAGCCTGGCCTCACGATCACTCGCCTCGATTCCATCGTGAAATGCTGCCCAACGCACGCTCTCGTGCGACTGGAAATACTCCAGGACCGCATGGTGATACGGAAAATGACTAGATTCAGCAGGCATCAGCAATCAATCCAACCAGGGCTGGCAAGTAAGGATTCTACGAGCGTACCATGATACCGCATGGCAGCCGGAACCCAAAATACGTGTAAAAATCGTGCACAAAGCTACCGTAACCCACAAGCTATCTCCCCGAACCATTCATGCTATGCTCAGGCAGTTTGATCATGCGACACTTTCCTCAGCAAGCCCAGGAAAATCAACATGCCACGCCCTTGCCAACCTGCATGGATCCTCTCATTTATCCTGGCCATCCCGGTCTATGGCCAGCAGGCACCCCAGCCATCAAAATCCCTGGACCATACCCAGTTGATGGTATTTCGTGATGCCCAGGGAACACAAAAACCAGTCAAATCAGTAGCTGACTGGAAACAACGACGTGCCGACATCCTGCGCGGCATGGAAGCAACCATGGGACCGTTGCCAGGCCCGAGCCGCCGTTGCCCCTTGAACATCAAGATCCTTGAAGAAACCAGGACCGAAAAATACCTGCGACGGAAAATCACCTACGAGGCTGAACGCGGTGACCACGTCCCTGCCTACCTGCTCATTCCCCACAAGCGGCAGGGACCAGTCGCCGCCATGCTCTGCCTGCACCAGACAACACGGATCGGCAAGGGTGAACCGTCAGGGCTCGGCGGTAAGCCTGCCCTGCATTACGCGCACGAGCTGGCCGAACGTGGCTACATCTGCCTGGCTCCAGACTACCCGAGCTTCGGGGATTACCCGTATGATTTCAACCGCCCCGGTGAACCCTATGTCAGCGGCACCATGAAAGCGATCTGGAACAACGTGCGAGCCATTGACCTCTTGCAGGCCATGCCCGAGGTAGCTCCACACCGCATCGGCTGCATTGGCCATTCACTCGGTGGACACAACACCCTCTTCACCTCCGCCTTTGAAACCCGAATTCGAGCTGCCGTCACCAGCTGTGGCTTTACCGCCTTTCACCATTACTACCAGGGTAAGCTCGCACCCTGGGCCCAGGACCGTTACATGCCACGCGTCCGCGAAACCTACGGTAACGACCCGGACCGCATCTCCTTTGATTTCCATGAAGTCATCGGTGCCATTGCTCCACGTGCCGTTTTCATCAACGCACCACTGCATGATGGCAACTTTGAAAACACGGGCGTGCGGAAGGTCGTTGCGGCCACGCGCCCGGTCTACCAGCTGTTTCAACGAGAACCGAATTTGCAGGCCGTCTATCCGGACTGCGGCCATGATTTCCCAGGCACCATCCGTCTACAAGTCTACCGCTGGCTGGACGAACAACTGAAAGAGCACTGAAATAGCAGCTCGCAATCGATACCGACCGGATCACCTAGCTGCTGGAGATAGAACGGAGGC
>JAYGDH010000226.1:0-36831 GCA_046583055.1 Pirellulaceae bacterium
CGACGCTCTTCCGATCTTCGGCCACGATGGCACCGGTTACCATCCAGGTACGCCAGGGTGAATTACTATCCTTGCTCATCGGGCCACGACAGGGAAATCACGGCTGCGACCTGACATCCATCAATCTCACGATCAGCGAACCTGGCGACCCCCGGCGATCCTGGGACCTGGCAAAGGACGTCTCGGCTGATCTCGTCGCTGCCAATCCGCACACCGATCGTCACGGGAACCCGCACACCTGGCATTTCTACAAGGGTGAAATGACCAAAGTTCAGCAAGGTGGATCGTCGATCGTCTCGGTGCCACCCGGATCGATACTGGCACTCTGGATCGCGGAGAAAGACCCCGACAGTCGCACAAGACTGGGGCAACGTGTGCAGGACCTGGCGACGGGCGACGCACCCAGCGAAGCCCGTTCACCTGACGCATTGCTTTACCATCAACTCCGCACCCTGACGATCCCGGTTGACCTGGCAACGCTATTAAGAGACCGGAAGCCGGGCAAACGATTTGGACGTCATCCACGGGGACAGGCCGGCAATTCAGCCGACCTGATAGTGCACGCACCGGAGGTGGTCGAATTTCGCATCCCGGCAGAACTGGCACGAGGTCGTGAACTGGTTGGCACCGCCGAACTCGATGGCGAGCACGGCCAGGAGGGAACGGTCCAGGTCCAGGTGCTGGCCACGAAGCCAGCCGCGTTCGCCGTCTCCGAGAACATCCCCATCTTGATCCGCAAAGGCAGTTCCGCACGAAAACGGATCGAGGGACCGGTCAATCAGTTTTGCAACCTGTTTCCACCGGCCCTTTGTTACGCCCGCATCGTCCCCGTCGATGAGGTGGTGACGTTGACACTGTTTCATCGAGAGGACGACCATCTCCAACGGCTGATGCTGGACGAACAACAGGTCGCGGAACTGGACCGGCTCTGGAACGAACTCTACTTCGTTAGCCAGGAACCCTTGAAGCTGGTCGTGGCATTCGAGCAAATCTCCGAGTTTGCCACTCAGGATCGCCCCGACCTGGTCAAGGCATTCAAGCCACTTGGAATACGTATCAAGGCACGAGCGGACCGGTTTCGCAAGCAGCAACTCGAGGCTGAACCAGCACATCTCAAGGCCGTCCTGGAATTCTTGAATCGCGCCTGGCGTCGCCCGCTGATGGATTCCGAGAAGAAAGGACTGCGCAGCCTGTACCAGGAGCTTCGTACCAGCGAGATTCCACACCAGGAAGCCATCCAACTCACGATCGCTCGCGTACTGACGTCACCGTTGTTCCTGTATCGAAAAGAACAACCGGCAGCCGGCGGCAAGCCTGCTCCGATCTCGAACCTGGAACTGGCCAACCGGTTAAGCTATTTTCTCTGGTCATCGATGCCGGATGCCGAATTGCGACGTGTAGCGCTCGCTGGAAAATTAACTGATCAAAAAACGCTCGTGGCCCAGGCGCGGAGAATGCTTGATAACGATCGCACACGGCGACTGGCCATTGAATTTGCTTGCCAGTGGCTGCATATCCGCAATTTCGATCAGAACAAGGACAAGAACGAAAAGTTATACCCTGAATTCGCCGCCTTGCGTGGTGACATGTACGAGGAGACAGTGCGGTTCTTTGAAGACATGTTTCGTAACGACCGCTCGATCCTCGATTTCCTCGATGCCAACCATACGTTCCTGAACGAATCCCTGGCGAAACACTATGGGATTGATGGGGTCAGTGGCTCCCAGTGGCGACGGGTCGATGGCGTGAAAGAAAAAGGCCGCGGTGGTCTCCTGGGCATGGCAACAGTCCTGGCGAGCCAATCCGGAGCCTCTCGCACCAGTCCTATCCTGCGTGGTAATTGGGTTTTCGAAACCTTGCTTGGCGAGCGACTTCCCCGCCCACCCGCCAACGTACCCGACTTACCAAATGAAGTACCGAGCGGACTGACCACGCGACAACTGATTGAAAAGCACAGCTCCGTGGCAGCCTGCGCCAAGTGTCATGCAAGAATCGACCCCTACGGGTTCGCCCTTGAGCAATACGATGCCATTGGCCGGATCCGACCTCGCACGGTGGACACAACCACCAGGTTACCCGGCGGCAAAGAAATCGAGGGCCTCCGTGGGCTGCGCGACTACCTGATGAAAGATCGTCACGATGCCCTGCTCCAACAGTTCTGCCGCAAGATACTGGGGTATTCCCTGGGTCGGGAAGTCCAGCTCTCGGACGAACCGCTCCTGGCAGACATGCAAAGGCGTCTCGAATCCAAGGAATACCGTTTCAGCGTGGCCGTCGAGACAATCGTCACGAGCCCACAATTCCTGGAAATCAGAGGAAGAAAACTGGGCGACAAATGATATCATGGACTAGGCGGATGGCTTCAGGACGACCGGCAACACATTCCTCCCGGAGAAAATCATGACAACCTACCAACTGTCACGACGTACAATGCTTCGCGGATTGGGTGTCAGCATGGCATTGCCCTGGATGGAGTCGTTACATGTGTGGGGTGATGAATCCACGAGCAAGAGCAGCGCGAGCCAGGCGCCAACGCGGATGGCAATTCTCTTTGCCGGATGCGGTTTTCACAGGCAGGAGTGGTGGGCCAAGGGCGAAGGCAAGTCGATGGAAGTCGGCAAGGTACTGGCATCACTTAGTGACTTTCGCGACCGCATGGTTTTTATCCGAGGACTCTACAACGCCGAGGCACTCAAGGGCAACATCCACAGTTCACAGACCGGGAACCTGCTTTCCGGTGCGCCACTGGCAGCCGGCGGCACGATCCGCAGTGGCACCAGCGTGGACCAGTTGGTCGCCCAGCAAATCGGTCATCAAACCAAAGTACCTAGCCTGGTGCTCGGTTGCGAGAAGGCAAATCCGTCCGTCCACAAAAACTATTCCATGCTCTACAGTTCCCATATCTCGTGGAGTAGCCCCACGACTCCAACTCCGCTGGAAGTCTACCCGGCGTTAGCTTTCGATCAACTGTTCAAGGATCGAGCCCAGCGCGGTGACAAGAGCGTCCTGGACGCTGTCCTCGAAGATGCCAACGACTTCCGTCGAGACATCAGTCAACGTGACCAGCAAAAACTGGATGAATATCTGAATTCGGTGCGCGAGGTGGAGCAACGTATCACGAACGCTGGGCAGCGAGGTGAGTTGCAGGGCTGGCGACCGACGCTGTCCGGGCCCAACATCCCGCGTCCCAAGGACGGTTACCCCCAGGATATTGTCGAGCACATGAGACTGATGAGCGACATCCTGGTACTGGCATTCCAGACGGATACCACGCGCATTTGCACGCTCAAGCTGAACAACGACCATGGCACACTACGGTTTCCCCATCTGAATGTTGATTACATGATCCACCACCTGCTCTCCCACAGCAACTCGGCAGACTGGATGAAAGTGAACCAGTTCTTCGTCGAACAGATGGCCTACATCGCTCGCAAGATGGACGCGATCCAGGAAGGGGATCGCACCCTGCTCGACAATTCCATGCTTATGCTGTGTTCCAGCATGCTGGATGGTAACCACGATGCAAAGCAGTTGCCCGTCGTCATGCTGGGCAGCGGTGGAGGACGCATCCAGGGTGGCCGCAATCTCAATTATCTCGAGAAACCGAATCGCCAGATGTGCCGACTGTACCTCAGCATGATGGACAAGATGGGCATCCGGTTGGACAAATTCGGTGACGCGACCGAACCGCTGCTGGAAGTCTGACGCAAACCCCGACCGCTCTGCCTGGTATCTCTTACAGAGGCCTGCGATCAGCATGCCCGACGGGAGTATAGTCCGAGACTCGCCTGGAAATTGATATAGTGCGAGATTGCCAATCAGGACTATTATACGTTGTCTCGGCCACGACAAATCGAGACCCCTGGAGACTTTTCGGGAACACCTCGGCAGAACACGGCTCATCCAATCTGCTGCAATCATTCCAGTTGTTCGAAACCATGGCTCGAATTCTTACGAATCAAACCAGGAAATTCTCGTGTTAGATCGGAATCGAAGTGATGCGTGTATCCGTCATCATGACGACTTATAACTCGCCACGCTGGCTGGAACTGGTACTGTGGGGATACGCTTCCCAGTCCCACCAGGATTTCGAAGTCATCGTTGCGGATGATGGTTCCACGGCGGAGACCCGTGAAACCATCGAGCAGGTGCGTCAGCAAACGAATCTAACCATCGAACACGTTTGGCATGAAGACAAGGGATTTCGCAAAACGCGTATTCTCAACAAGGCCATCTGTGCCACGACCACCGACTACATCCTGTTTACCGATGGTGATTGTGTTCCTCAAGCGGATTTCGTACGGGCGCACCTTCGCCATGCCAGGCCCGGACAGCTGTTATCCGGTGGTGCATTTCGCTTGCCGATGTCGGTCAGCCAGCTGATCACACCAGAGTTAATAAGCAGCGGCCATGCCACGGATCCCGGCTGGCTAAGCCAACAGGGGATTTCACGGCTGCACTGTTACCGCAAGTTGATTCGTAGCGGCTGGCTGGCACGATGGTGTGATCGCCTGACGACAACCAGACCAACCTTCAACGGCGGCAATGCCTCGCTTTTCAAGAAGCATGTCCTGGCGGCCAACGGATTCAATGAACAACTGGAGCATGGTGGGTTGGACCGGGAATTCGGCGCCCGGTTAAAAAATCTCGGCCTCCGTTGCAGGCAAATTCGCCACCAGGCAGTTTGTGTTCACCTGGATCATGGCCGACCTTATGCGAACAAGGAAAACATCATTCGAAACCGCGCACTGCGACACCGGATCGAGCGCGAGAAGATTGACTGGACGCCAACCGGGATCCTCACGGCGGAGACACGTCCGGCCGATTTAAAGAAGGCCTCCTGACAAATCGCTACATGACACGATCCTGCGCCCAGGGACGCCTGCGTCCGGTCTTGAACTCCTTGTACTCGCGCTTGCTCGGCTGGTGAATCAACTGTCGCTTGTAGGCGGTATTCACGTGATCGAGTACGGGAACAATCTCGGCATGCTCGAAGCCCAGTCCCCGGATTTCAAAACAATCACCGTTGATGTCATAGAGACGAAAGCAGTCGGGCCAAACCCTGACGAAACGGAGCATGCGCAATTCACTCCGGGTTCGCTTGAGAAACTCAATGGCATCCTGCACGCTACCGGTGGAATACTCGTGCCTCGCCAGTGGCTCTTGATCACTCATGCGTTTTCTTGCGGATACCTGCGGACATGCCTTACGGGGATCGGGACGATACTGGTTTCGTGACATCGAAATCATCACGGGCCGACCACCATCCATCCAACAACTTTATCATGTTCTTCATACGCTGGACATGAGTCGGATCCTGGGCAAGATTGATCCTCTCCTGCGGATCTTTGACCAGGTCGAACAAGGATCGCGGCAAGGGACGCGCTGCCGGTCCCGGAACGATCATCTTGAAGCGTCCTTGCCGAATCCAGCGCCCGCGGACATGGCGAGATGGTTTACCAAGCACGCTGGCATCATTCGCAAAAATAGCACCAAAGGCGGGCCGTTCGGGTAATGGCTCGCGACCGGCTGCAGATCCCATCAGGTCCAGACCCTTCATCCGTGGTGTTATCTCCCCGGCCAGGCCAGCAGCCGTCAGAATCGTGGGTACCAGGTCGATCGCCTGCACCAGTTGCCGGTGCTCACCGGGTCGCGTATGACCGTCCCAACGAACCAGGATTGGCGTGCGAAGTCCATCCTCATACGGCGAAAGCTTGGAACGCCGATCCTGTCGATCCGGGCGGTCAGGATCGGGTCGCAGGCCATTATCCGTCACGAAGACAATCAACGTATTCTTCAACAGGGATTGCCGTTGCAGGTATTGCAACAGTTGTCCCACGGTTTCATCGAACCTGGCAATCTCCGCATAGTAAGGCAACAGGTAAACGGGAACCTGCTTGCCATCATAGATTCGCTTGAATCGCTCCGGGGCATCATAGGGAACATGAGGCAGAAAGGGAGCATACCAGACAAAGAACGGCTGTCGCCCGGCATGTTCTTTCACGAAATCGTAAATTGGCTGCATCGTTTCACGACCAATAACCAGCCCCGCATCTCCATTACCATGGGCAACCCATTGCCCGTTTTCCTGGGTACGTGTACCGGTCACTGGGCCCAGTTGCTTCGCCGGCTGTCCCCGGGTCATTCCGTGCGTAAATCCGGCTGTTCGATAGTCACCCTCCCAATGCTTACCCGTCTGCAAGCAGGCATATCCGTGGCGCGACAGGATACGCGGTAACGTGGCTGTATTCCGAACCAGGTAATCCGTCGTCGCTCGAGTTTGATGATACTGGTCGGCGGCCAGGCTTCGCATGGTCTTCAAGCCAGGCGGTGGATGATTAAAGTGGATCCCATGCTGATGCGGATAGAGACCGGTCAACAGGGTGGCCAGGGATGGACGGCAAACACTCATCGATACGTAACCGTTCGAATAGCGAGCCGACTGAGATGCCAGGCGATCCAGGTGTGGTGTCTGAACTCGATCATTGCCCATGAACCCAAAGTCACGATAAGACTGATCATCGCTTACAATCAGGACAACATTGGGACGAGACTCTGCCAGCAGCGACTCACTACTGGGCGCGAAAAGCCATCCACAACAGGCCCAAGCCAGTATCATCATCCTGGTCATCCCTAGCACCTCCCTCTATGAATCGTACCATTCTCATCGCACTGTCGCTGCTGGCCTGCCTGGAAACACCCCCTCACCGATGCTCTCGAAAAGGTCGAGCAAGATGGTAACCCCGAAGCCTTCGTGTTTCATGGTACGAAAGTATTTCCTCCGGAACCATTGAGACGATCCTTGCCCGGCACCCCGGGGCCAGCACGCCAGCAAAAGCTCCACGCTCATTCGTTGACAGGGCAAGCCTCGCAGGACTAGGATGAAGCTTCACCAGTGCAACAATACCGGAGGCTGTCCACATGGCAAAAGCGACTTTTGGTGCAGGATGTTTCTGGGGCGTCGAGGTTACGTTCCGCCAGCTGTCCGGCGTCATTGACGCCCAGGTCGGCTACCTGGGCGGTCATCTCGTGAACCCGACCTACCAGGATGTTTGTACGGGCACCACGGGGCACGCCGAAGTCCTGCAAGTGGAATTTGACCCTGAGCAAATCAGCTACGAAGCGTTACTGGACGTTTTCTGGAAATCCCATGATCCCACGCAACTAAATCGCCAGGGTCCTGACGTGGGAACCCAATACCGTTCTGGCATTTACTACGAGGATGAGGCTCAGCGTACTACTGCAGAAGCATCACGGGCAAACCTTGAACAGGGTGGGCAACACGCCAATCCCGTCGTGACGGAAATCGCTGCTGCCAGTGATTTCTACCGGGCCGAGGAATACCACCAGCAGTACCTGGAAAAACGTGGCCTCGGCAGTTGCCACCTGCCTTGAACCACTGATTCAGCGGGAAACATTTGTTTATCCCAGGCTCGGTAAAACAGACTACCCAAGCCCTGGACGATCTGGTTTTATCCGGGCGGACCCTTGACGCAACCCTGGGATTGGTTCATTTTGAAGGCTCGCAGGGAACACTTCCGCCGACCCCGGCAATCAATTACTTCCTCCATGAACGGTAACAAACAAAGGATTATTCTCATGAACCGTTTTCGCATTTCCGCCATCACCGGCCTGCTCGTGACCGCAATGTGTACGATTCCCGTCATGGCCCAGGACTTCGTGGTCGGGCCCCTGGGCTACACCACGTATCGCCCCGTCGTAACCTATCGCCCCGTCGTAACCTATTCGCCGATCGTCACGACACCAGGAAGAATCACCAGGTATTCTCCCGTCATCACCACAACCCCGATCATCACGAGCTATGCCTCACCGCTGATCAGAACTTACCGCCCGGTCGTCAGAACTTACCGCCCCGTCGTCAGGACCTACCGCCCCGTCGTGAGAACCTACCGACCCGTCATTCGGTATCCCGCGACCATCGGTTATCCTGCCCCCGTGGTCAGTTATCGACCGGCAGTGGTACGCTACCGCGTGCCCGTGACGGCGTACCAGCCCTCCGTATCAGCCTATGGCCCCATGTACATGCCAGCCGGTTCATTGCTGGTCCGACCCAAGGTCTACGTCACCGGGCAGCCCATTCGAAATGCCCTGCGGGCCATGACACCCTGACCGTACTTCACGAACATTCTCATGCCAGATCACTGAACCGCCCGTCCCAGACGGGCGGTTTTTTTATGACCAGGTGGACTACGAATCAGCCATCCACCTGGTCCCCGCGCGACTGGCCTCCCTGGTAAAATGCCTCCAGGTCTGCCAACTCGCGTACGAATCCACCGGAAAGGATGGGAAACCGGCACCATGTCTTGGGATCCAGGTTTTCATCATCAAGATGAAAGGACGGGGCAAATCGCTCTCGCTTCCACTGGTTGCGTGACCACAACTGGAAGAATCGTTTCGTCCAGTCGAACAGTTGTTGATGCGTGTAGCCCGCTATTTCCATTTGAGAATCTGCCTGGAACTTCTTGAATATTTCCAGCGGAGACAGCTTGTCACGGATAGCGAGACGTTCAATGGCATCCAGTACCGTGTATGGCATCAGGTCCGATTCATCGGTTTGTCCTTGAGCCGGTGGCCGCAGTTCTGCCGTCGGCTGCTGTTCATTCACGGCGGCCAGTTCCGGAACAGGCCCCAGGCCAGCTGGACCAGCTGTTTCCATCCAGCGCAGCCAGTCTCTCAGGAACGCCTTGTCGATACCGGCGATCGGTGAAATTCCACCACACGTATCGCCATCCATGGTGGTGTAGCCAACGGCCGCTTCAGAACGATTGCTGGTCGCCAGCAACAACGCATTACGCAGATTTGCCAGTAACCAGACACCAGGTGCCCGCGCCCGTGCCTGAATATTCTGCAACGCAAGATCGTCATCATCCCAATTCAATGTTCGTCCAATGGCGGTAGAAACCATATCCACATAACCCTCGGCCAGGCGATCCACGTCGAAGGCAAAGAACTCGGCTCCCAGCGCCAGGGCCACGGACTCGGCCGCGGTTCGCGTCCTCTCCGAACTATTACGAGTTGCCTGATAAACGCAAGCCAGCAATCGTTGAATCCACTGCTCTGCATCCGTAAGATTCTCGGCGTCAGGAAGATAGGCAAGTTTTTCTGCCAATCCACGAACACCGATTTCCTGGCAAGTCAAGCGAGCCATCATGGCGACCAGCACGGCCACGGTTGCTGAATCGGCTCCACCACTGAGCGATACCACGAATCCAGCAGATCGACTCTTGCGAAGGTAATCCAGCAAACCCAGGGCAACTGCCCGAGTAAATTCTTCCTCCTTGATCGCACCACTCTCTTCCCAGGCAGGCACCTTAGCGGTCTCACCAGCACCTGTCGCCGCTTCCTGGAAATCAAAAGGAATGGCCAGGCAACTGCCTGGATCATCCACAACTGCCGGAGCGTCGCCAGCGTTCTGTCCACGGCTCCTGCGGGTTCTGTCCACGTCGATGACGGCCGTAGACAGGTGTGTTTCACGACACGAAAAGCGTGGCCCTGTCACCAGCATCTCACCATCACTGGCAATCATTGCATCGCCATCGTAAATCGCTCGCCCTGCTTCATTACCCAGCAAGTTGGCATAGATATAGCTCACGTGCAACGACCGAGATCCTTCCAGGACAAATCCTCGTCGAACCTTGTTCTTGCCAAATGCAAAATGGCTGGCGCTCGGATTAAGAATGATATCAACACCACGCCGGGCCAGCTTGTGGCCCGGTCGATTCCCAACCCAGGCATCTTCACAGATTTCAAATCCAACACGGATGCCCCCACAATCAAAGACCAGGTCACCCAGTGGATACTCGTTTCCCTCGACCGTCGTCGTGGCACAGGCATTTTCCTGCCAGGGCTTGAACCAGCGAGGCTCGTAGTGCAGGCCGTCTCCCGCCAGGTTCTGTTTCCCAACAAAGCCTACGATCTGTTGATTGGCAACCAGGCAGGCAACGTTGAACAGTCCACCTTCATGCCACAGAGGCAAACCAAGTGACGTGATCATGCCGGTCGTGTGTGGAACGATTTCCTGCAAGACTTCCAGCGCCATGGCCTGGGCCGCCGAAGACTGGAACGCATCTTCGCAACCATAGCCGGTAATACACAGCTCCGGCAGGCAAAGTACCTGCACCTGCTGGCTCCTGGCTGTATCGATAGCTGCCAGGATATTGGTCTTATTACGTTCCCAGGCCAGCGGAGTCTGGTTCAGAACCCCCGCAGCTACTTTGATTGGTTTCACCACCCGGATCTCCCAACTCTGGCCAACCGACCTGTCGTTGCTGACCCCGGTGACTGTCGGTCCAATTGTCTCATCGTGGTTCTCTTCAACATTCCCGGTTCCCGCAACACTACCGGATCTATCATAACAGGTTTTCCGGGCACGGAAACGGACTATGGTGGAGAGCTGGCAACCCCTTCCGGGTTGCCAGGACAAGACGAAAAGAGACCCGCAAGCTATAATGACCTGTCATGATTGCAAGTCTCGGCGACTCGGTGTGTTCGCGAATCAGAACCTGAGGGAGAAACGATTACCAGATGATTCATTGGCTACCCACTGTAAGAATTTCACGACCCTTTCAAGCCCCACTCACATGGAGCGGCCTGGCTCTGCTGGTTGCCCTTTGCGTCAACCCGGTTTGTTCGGCAGCCGATCCACCCGGAAACAAGCTTGGCATCGTGGCGGAAAAACCTGCCTCCGGACGCTACGTCAAAACGAAGCTCGGTTACATGATCCCGTACGAGGCGATCATTCCCGGCAGTAACATCAAGTACCACATGGAACCAATCCCTGGTGGCCAGGCGACGGTCGGTAGTCCCGCCGGGGAAAAGAAACGCCAGGCGAATGAAGGACCCTTATACCAGACCGTTCAGCAACCCTACTGGCTGGGCAAGTACGAATTACGCTGGGAAGAATACAAGGAATACATGGCGTTACATGATATTTTCAAGTCTTTTGAAACCTACAAGCTCCGGCCTCTCACGGACAAGCACCAGGCCGATGCAATCACCGCGCCGTCCAATCTTTACGACACCAGTTTTACTTTCGTGAACGGGGAAAACCCCAAGTTGCCAGCTGTCACCATGAGTCAGTATGCAGCGAAACAATACACCAAGTGGCTGACCGGACTGACGGGCCGTTTTTATCGACTGCCGAGTGAAGCGGAATGGGAATACGCGTGTCGAGCCGGCACGACCACGGCCTACCATTTCGGCGACGACCCGGCAAAGCTCGGTGAGTACGCCTGGTACTTCGATAATTCCAACGAGACCACCCATCCGATTGGACTCAAGAAACCCAACCCCTGGGGACTGTACGACATGCATGGCAATGTTGGTGAGTGGACCCTCGACGAGCTATTCGACAACGGTTACCAGCGTCTGGGTGGAAAAACGGTCGCGGGCCTGGACAGTATTGGCTGGCCTACCAAGCTCTACCCACGGGTGGTCCGTGGAGGATCCTGGGACATGGATCCGGAAAACTGTCGCAGTGCCTTTCGCCTGGGTTCGCACGACGATGATTGGCGTGGTGAAGATCCTAATATTCCCCTGAGTCCCTGGTGGTTCACCAGCGCGGCCGCCCTGGGAGTTGGCATGCGCCTGCTGCGTCCCCTGCAGGCTCCAACTCAGAAAGACCGGGAAAAATTCTGGCGAGCTGATCTAAAGCAGGTCCAGGAAGATATCGATTTCCGGATCCAGGAAGAAGGACGTGGAGCACTCGGGTACGTTGACCCAACGTTACCGATGGCGATCAAGGAATTGAAAGATCGCAAATCCAAACGGAAGAAGTAAACTCCGCTGCCACCTGGCAGGAAGGGCAGGTCGCTACCCTCCCGGTTGTAGCTACCGACCTGCAGAAAAGCGAACAGGGGGCATGGCCCGTCAGCGCAGGTCGCTTCAATCCCCGTAACAGGCATCAACAATCGCGGCGATACCTGTCACGTTGGTTGCCCCATCCTGGTTCACATCGGCCAGTCGTCGCAGCATCAGCTCCTGGCCGTGATAGTAATGCCTGAAACGAACCAGGCCACTAATATCGATCGCCCCGTCGCAGTCTGTGTCACCGGGCAACCGTTCCAGCAACGCTTTCGATGCACCTGTAAAAAGAACACTAAAAACATTCAAAAAGCAGGGCATCAAATCGATATTGTTTTGTAGAAAACGTTTCTCTCGGTAATAATAACGTCGTCATCGAAGCCTTCAGACTACTCGTACCACCAGACTGCCATGGCATCATTCGGATCTGTCACTCATTGGATCGGAGCGCTGAAAAGCGGTGACCAGCAGGCAGCCCAGCAACTGTGGGAACGCTACTGGAAACGCCTGGTTGGACTGGCCGCCAGGAAACTAACAGGTGCCCGACGACAAACTTCGGACGAGGAAGACATCGCCCAGGTTGCTCTCAAGAGTTTTTTCCTCGGTGCGCGGGAAGGACGTTTCCCACAACTCCAGGATCGACATGACCTGTGGGCGTTGCTGGTCCGCATCACGGCCAACAAGGCTGTCGACAAGCGAATTCATGACAAGGCTCAAAAACGGGGCGGCGGACAGACCATTCAGTCACTAGATCGTACGGTCGATTCCTCGTGGGATGAAAAACTTGAACCCGTGATCGGCAACGAACCCACTCCGGAATTCGCTCTTCAAATCACCGAGGAATACCAGCGATTACTGACTAGTTTGCCAGATCCCACATTGAGGCAGATTGCCGTCTGGAAAATGGAACGGTATACGCACGACGAAATCGCTGAAAAACTTGGCTGTGTCCGGCGCACCGTGCAGCGCCGGTTACTGCTAATCCAGCAGATCTGGACCCAACAGCAGGAATCGATCCACGCGCCATGAACTTTGAAACTACCGCATTACCCCTGGAGGTTGCCCTGCAGATCGAAACGATCTGCAGTGATTACGAGTCTGCCTGGCAGATGCAGCAAGCTCCACGGCTGGAAGACTCTCTCCAACTGGTGAAAGCATCCTACCAACCTGCCCTGCTGTTTGAACTACTGCTGCTGGAGTTTAATTATCGCCCCGGCGATTCGGAACCGCTCGATATCCAGGCCTATCTCAATCGATTCCCTGAACAGCAATCACAGGTCCACCAGGCCTGGGGAAAGATTTTCGGGCCACATGAGTTGGCTGCAGGTCACAGGGAGGATGCGCATCCGTCCCAGGCCATCCACGCCAGGTATTCCAAGCAATCACTCCACCGGCAGGGAGGAATTGGACGCATCTGGATTGCTCATGATAACAACCTCAATCGCAAGGTCGCACTGAAAGATCTGCAACCGGAGCACACGGAAAATCCCGCTATTCGGGAACGATTTATTCGTGAAGCGCAAATCACAGGAAAACTGGACCATCCGAATATCGTACCGGTTTACCAATTGCGACAGGGAAGCGATGTCACAGAACCGTTCTACACGATGCGGCTCGTCGAAGGCGAAACGTTGCGAGAGGTTATCGGGCACCACCCTGGAGTGAAAAGCAGACGAGAACAGGTCAACCTGCTCAACATTCTTACCACCGTTTGCCAAACCATTGCTTACGCGCACTCCCGGGGAGTCATTCACCGCGACCTGAAGCCTGACAATATCGTGGTCGGTGACTACGGTGAAATTTTCGTGCTTGATTGGGGATTGGCCAGGTCTACTGATGAAACCGGCATGGCAGCTGACCAGGAGATAATGCCCCTTGTCATCGCGACCAATGAAACCAATCCCATCGGGCAGACGAGGGTTGGCACTCTCATTGGGACCCCGGCCTACATGGCACCTGAACAGGCTGCTGGCCAAACGGATCAAATCGGTATCCCCACGGATATCTACGGTCTGGGGAGCATTCTTTTTGAAGTCCTCACCGGACAACCGCCTCACCAGGCAACTGACGCGGATTCCTTGATTCAACAGATCCAGGACGGCCCCACACCAAAAGCACGATCTCTCAACGTCATGACTTCACCTGCCCTGGAAGCCATCTGCTGCCAGGCCATGTCCAGGGATCCCTCTCAACGGTACGGATCAGCACTGGAATTGAAAGATGCAATCCAGTCCTGGATTGCAGATGAGCCGGTCGATTGCTATCTCGAGCCGTGGTGGGCACGCTGCAGTCGCTGGACACGACGTCACCGTCGACTGATTAATACCGCGGCCCTGCTGATGCTCCTGGCTACCGTTGGCCTGGGAATTGGCAACCGGCTGCTGAATAACGCCCGTCAGCGCACGGAAAAACAAAAGGAAAATGCCGAAACTGATTTCCAACAGGCACGTAGCGTAATCGAGGGTCTCAGTCTTGGAATCCACGGTGCAGAGGCAAGGCAACTGGTCGGTTTCAAACCGCTGCAGCACCAGTTAACGCAACAGCTACTCGACTTCTATCTCTACTTCCTCGAGAAGCACCGCGATGAACCGGCCTTTCGTGCCGAAATCGCGGATGTCCATTACCAGCTGGGAATCCTGACGACCGAGTTGGAGACTCTCGATTCCGCACGTCTGCATTTCGAAAACTCGCTGAAACTGTTGCTCCAGCTCTCCCGGAACGAGCCCGGCAACAAATCTCACTCCCGGAAACTGTCCCGGTGCTACAACAACCTCGGAAATCTTCTCCAGAGAACTGGCAACCTGCCAGGCGCGGAGAGCCACTACCTCGAAGCGACCAGGCTGCTGGCTACCTTGGTTACCGACCCATCCGCTGAAGATACCGATCACCAACGACAGATGACGGTTCTAAACAATCTCGCAACCCTCTACATGATTCGCGGAGAATCGACTGACGCCGTTGCGTCTTTCCAGAAAATAATCGCGATGCAACAACCGGATAGACCCGTAGCATCACGTACGACATTGGCCGCTCACCTGAACCTGTCGGTACTGTATCGAAACAGCGGAAACCTTGCGCAAGCCGGTAATTCCCTGGAAACGGCCAACAAGATCCTTGAGCAATTGCGGAAGGACGACTTCAACCTGGAATTCCTGCATGACCAACAATTGACCTGGTACATCAGTCAAACCAACCTGGAAATAAGCCTGGGCAACTGGGACGCAGCCCGGCAAACCTCAACAGCGGGCATCGGGGCTGCGAAAACACTGATTAAAAGCCATCCTGGTGAACTCAAATACGAGGTTTCTCTTGCCCAGTTACATCTGAATGCCACGGCTGTCTGGACCAACCTGGAAGATATTCCAGCGGCCGGCCGCTCGGCTCAAGAAGCCCTCCTGATTCTCCACCGACTGCGACGCCAGGACCCAGGAAATATCCAGTACCAGACCGACCTGGCACGCGGGCTCCACAATCTCGCGGAATCGGAACGCCGTCTACAGCACCGGGAAACTGCCTTACAGACAATTCAGCTGGCCATACAGGAAAAACAACGCCTCCTGGAAAAATCACCGTCAGACAAGCATCGACACTTACTCCTGTCCAGCCGCCTGGTCCACGCCGACCTGATGCGGGATGCCAAGCAATACCTCCCGGCGTTGGAACAATACCGGGAGATCTATGAACGGGCCAACGAACTGGTCAAGAACAACAGGAAGCATTTACCGTACCAGTTCACCCTGGCCACGGTTGCCCACAGCCTCGGCCAGATGGAGAAAGAAAACAAGCAATGGGATCTCGCTCGTGAACACTACCGGGAAGCGCTGGAACTCCGAAAACAGCGTGCTGCGCGAAGTCCCGGCCAAGCCCGGCTCATGCTGGACACCTCCATGACCCAGTATAATCTGGGCAACCTGCAGCAGGTCCAATCCCAGCTTGAACCAGCCCTGGTTCTTTACCTGGAAGCTCTCGACACGCTGCTCAAGGTACCCGCAGCACAAGCCCAGCAGGCGGGCATCCAGAAACACTTAATGAACTGCCATTGGGCCATCGCCGAAACAACCCATGCGCTGGATCAGTACCAGACCGCGTTGAAACACTGGGACGCAGCGATCCAGTTGACCAGCGACAACAAGTTCATGACATTTTTTAAAGCACAACGTCAAAAAACAGTCAGTCGGATCCCCGGCAAGAACTAGTCGCAACCAGGCAAACACATCATGGTGCCCCGGGGAAAACGCCAGCAACTATTAGATGAACAAGGGTTTCTGCTGCTGCCAGGATTCACCCCGCCAGCAGAATTGGCTGAACTCGACCAGCGTATCAAGCAACTGCTTGAACAGGAAGGGGATCGTGCCGGGAGCGAATTCAAACAGGAACCCTATTCTCGTCGCCTCTCTAACTTGATCAACAAGGGGGAGATCTTTCGACGCCTGGCGGGGCAACCTGCCATCCTGGACCAGGTCCAGGTGGTCCTGGGAGAACACTACAAGCTCAGCAGCATGAATGCTCGCTCGGCCAAGCCACGACAACCCGTCGGACAACCACTCCATGCCGACATGGGAGCGATTGCTGACGACCAGGGTGCCTGGGTATGTAATATCATCTGGCTCGTGGATGACTTCACCCCGGACAACGGGTGCCTGAGACTGGTCCCTGGTTCCCACCGCTGGGGAACGCTTCCACAGGGTTCCATGAAGGATCCCTTGCGTCCGCATCCCGATGAAATTCATCTTACGGGCCAACGCGGATCGCTGATCGTGCTAAATGCTCATGTCTGGCATGCGGGTACTGCAAACCAGACTGACCATCCACGAACGGCCCTGCACGGATTCTACTGTCGACGAGACAAGCCCCAGCAACAATACCAGAAGGCGCTACTGGATCCGGAATTACAACGACAACTGACTCCGGCACTGCGCCAACTGCTGGCCCTGGATGATCCGCACAATGATGCCCTGGCCAACCAGCAAACGCGCCGCAGCGGGTTCCTGGATTAAATCCCGCGACCGCCAAACCACGAAGGATTTGCATTCCCCACCGGAACGAGTTACGGTGACCGTTTGACAAGCTCTTCGACATCCAATCCGGACACCCGGGAGGCACTCGTGAAATCTTCTATTATCATTCCTGGCCTGGTCATCCGAGCCACGGTTTTCATCTGGTTGCTTGCTGCTTCGCTGCAGTCGGTTCTCGCAGAGGCTCCCGGCAAGTCGACCGGCATCGAAAAACGGACCACCTGGAATAATCTTCATATTCACGGCACCCCAGATCCTCCCAATCCATACACCACCCGGGTCGCCTTTCCACATCTGAAGTTTTTCGAACCACTGGCTTTTTCCTGGGTACCAGGTGCGGATCGGTATGCCATTGCTACGCGTCCCGGTAAGATCTTCACGTTTCTAAATCAACACGACACGCGCACCAAGGATCTACTAATCGACCTGAAACGCACCGTCTACGGTGTCGTTATGCATCCGAAGTTTTCTCAGAATGGATATTTCTATGTCAGTTCTGTTACCGAATCAGACCACCCCGAGGGAAGTCGTCTGTCCCGGTTCCAGGTCACTTCGCGTACTCCGTTAACGGCCAGCCCGGAATCGGAACAGGTGATTCTTAAATGGCCATCCGGGGGACATAACGGAGGTTGCCTGCGATTCGGCCCCGCTGGCTATCTCTACCTGGCAACTGGTGACGGCAGTGGGATCGCCGATGAACGGGAAACCGGCCAGGATCTCTCGGACCTGCTGGGTGCCATTTTGCGCATCGATGTTGATCATGCCGAGGAAGGTCGCCATTACCGTATTCCCGCCGACAATCCGTTCATCTCGCGGAAAAATACCCGCGGCGAAATCTACTCCTACGGACATCGACAGGTCTGGAAATACAGTTTTGATCAGCCCACCGGGGAACTCTGGGCTGGTGAAATCGGCCAGGATCTATGGGAAATGATCTACCGGATTGAAAAGGGAGGCAACTATGGATGGAGCGTTCAAGAAGGTACACATCCTTTCCGACCGCAACGTCCAAAAGGGCCAACCCCAATCCTGAAACCAGTCGTCGAACACAGTCATGAAGATTTCCGTTCGATCACGGGTGGATTTGTTTATCACGGCTCACGGCTACCAGAGCTAACAGGCAAGTATCTATACGGTGGATACGACACCGGCCGCATCTGGGGATTTCGTTTTCGCCAGGGAAAGGCCGTAGACCATGCTGAACTGGCCAAGACCCAGATCCGGCTGGTTGCCTTCGCCCAGGATCCGACCGGTGAGATTATCATGCTCGACTTTGCCGGAGGCCAGTTACACCAGTTAGTAAAGGCACCTCCGGTTACCCAGGCAAAACCATTTCCACGCAAACTAAGCGAAACCGGACTTTTTAGTTCCACCCGGCAGCACCGCCCCGCACCTGGCCTGATTCCCTATTCTGTCAACGCCCCACTCTGGTCTGACCATGCCATAAAAGATCGTTTCATCGCCCTTCCGGGAAAGGAACAGATCGAATTTGATACCGTGACTTATCCTCAACCACCCCCGGGTGCCCCACCAGGATGGCGTTTTCCCAATGGCACCGTGTTGGTCAAAACCTTTTCACTGGAAATGGAAGTGGGCAATCCAAAGACGGCCCGACGGCTGGAAACTCGCATCCTGCATCACGAGAGAATGCCCGGGGAAGAAAACCAGTACGGAGCCCAGGTATGGCGAGGCTATACCTACGTCTGGAACGAGCAGCAAACCGATGCCATCCTGCTGGACAGCCACGGACTGAACCGAGAATTTACCGTGCATGACCCGAAAGCACCGGGCGGCGTACGCAAACAGGTCTGGAGATTTCCCAGCCGCGCAGAATGTACACTCTGCCACACGATGGCGTCCAAGTACGTACTGGGAGTCAACACGCTACAAATGAATAAAAACCATGATTACGGGGGAGTCATTGCCAACCAACTCAACACGCTCAGCCACCTCGGCATTTTCACCAAGCCTTTGTCAAAACCAGTAACTGAACTCCCCAGGCTTATTAACTACCACGATCAAACACAAGATCTCGATCGTCGCGCCCGTTCCTACCTGCATGCCAACTGTGCACACTGCCATCAAAAATGGGGCGGTGGTAACGCCGAATTCCAATTGCAGGCAAACTTGCCACTGGACCAAACCGGAACCGTGAATACGCCCGCTGGCCAGGGTACATTCGGACTCGACAAGCCTGCCTTGCTCATTACAGGCAACCCCGAACGTTCACTGATTTACCACCGCATGGCAAAAACGGGGCTCGGCCATATGCCACATGTAGGATCTAACGTAACTCACCAACAAGCCGTTGAATTGATCCAGCAGTGGATTCAGCAGCTCCCACGTGGGAAAGATTAGAGCAGACCAGGTACCCGAAAGCTGCCTACCTTATCACTGTATTAGACTGATACAGCCAGCGAGCAGGGCGAGCTGAAACCGTACATTCGGGCCCTCGTAACTGGGCCTGCTGGCAGCCCAAACTGGCGGTTTTCCAGATAAATTCAGCAGCCCTCTGCGCTCGATCTCAGCAGGCAGATGGAGCCCTGAATGGCAATCGAAGGCCAGCCTCCGGAACGCTTCTCGCGTTGAAATGCCCGTTATTGGCACACCAGTTGCATAACAGAAGTGCAAGAAGAACTGGTTACTCTAACCTTTCCTATGATGGAGCCTTAGGATGATTCGAAAAGTCACCCGTTTTGAACATTGCTATAAGCCACTGGCAGTCTGGCCAGATGCTGAGGATATTCAACTGCACCAGGAAAACTGTTCATCACATCTGATCACGCAGCGATTGCGTGAATTGGTACCCTTGTTCGACTTCATGCAGGCGCGCGTGGTCGAAGTCAGCCCGAAAGAGACCCGATTAACCGTTTCACTCGATCCTGCCACGGTCAATCAAAACGGCACCCATCAGGCCAGTGTTTTTTATGCCCTGGCAGATTACGCGGTTGGCGTCAGTATGTTCTCCGCGATTCCAGGTATTTACGTCACCGGCATCCACGATCGTTGCCATGCGTTGCCTGTTCAGATGTGGCTCAAGAGCGGACAGGTCCAGCACCTTGCCCCCGGCAGTGGTGAGGTGGAAGCCACGGTGCGAATTACCCGTGACGAAGCGGTCGCTTTGCGACGCCAACTTCTCCACAAGGGACGCTGTGAATACCGTGGGACCGTCCATATTCACCAGGACAACAAGCTAGTTGCTGTTGCTGAACATGTCGTCGGCATGTACGTCAACAAGCCCCAGGCCTTGGAACTCAGGGGTGGAATGATCCAGGAACAGAATCGTGCTACCTCGGCACTGATGATCGCCGGGCTGCGGAAAGATCGCGTTTCTCGCTGTATTGCCGGAGAACAGGGAAAGGCCCTGGCAGCAAGGATGACGGAAACGATGCCCCAATTGCCAGCCATGGTCCAGTCGCGGACGGAAACCCTGGAACAACAGTTACAACAATATGGCCAGGGTATTTCGCAGGTCGTGGTACTGGGTGTCGGCCTTGACCCGAAACCAGTTTATCATTCGGACAGTGATCAAACATGGTTTGGTATCGACCTGAAACCTGCCCTGCGGGATCGCGAAAAACGATTTTGCGTGCCAGGTTGTACGGCCGATAATTTCATACCCGTCGCAGGTGACATGCGAGATCACCAGTGGATCGAGGGCCTGGCAGCTGCTGGATTTGACCCTCAGCAGCCCACCATGGTAATCATGGAGGGTCTATCCATGTATTTGACTTCTGATGTGATTGCCCAGGTCTTCAAGTACATTGAATCGATCACCAGTTCAGGAAGTGTTTTTTGGATCGATCACATCACTTCCAATGCACTTTACCTGGAAGACGCCAGGGATTTCTTTTTGGCCATGGGCCGTCTCGGAGAACCAATGGTTTTTGGTTGCACCAACATGGGACAATTTGTCGGTGATGGATGGCAAGTCCTCCAGTCCGTTTCTGCTGCAGACGTGCTTTCGAACGAAGACCGGCTTTTTGATGCTTACCGATTCACCACACTGCAACGAAACCACGCCCTCGACTAAAGGAGGAAGTTATTCCGGGAAGAACATGTCGTCCTCTGCAATGTCTGGAATCCCAATGACCAGCACACGCATTCGACCTTGAGCACTGTGCACGACCCCTGGTGGGATATGAACCAACGAACCGGGGCTCACTTCATGCTCTACCCCGTCCAGGACCACAGTACCTTTACCCTCCAGCACGTAGTACAACTCGGTAGATCGGAGATGATAATGCTGTTGGGCACCATCGATATCAACCGCATGGGCCCAGGCTGCCACCTCGGAGTCCTCGTGACTGATCAAACGATCTCGCCAACCACAGGCACTGCGTTCACGTGGCACCTGGCCCGCATGTCGAACAAGTGTCCTAAGTGCCGCATTCAAGAAAGACTCCTGGAAGCTTTTACCAGCTTCTGTAAATGAGGATGCAGGGGCTTGAACCCTGGACCTACGGATTAAAAGTCCGTTGCTCTACCAACTGAGCTACATCCTCGTAAGTGCCGATTTAAAAGGGATTTGCCGATTCTGTCAACCGCCCGAGTTGTAGCAATTGGCGGTAACCGAGGCAAATTGGCTCAAGATGCCGGTAAAATCAGTCTAAACGGGTGATGAGCTCAGTTTCGAGTTCAAAAACACGAAGACAATTATAGGATTACCCTGTTTCCTGACCTTAAACACCTGATTTCACCACGCCGTATTGAAATCCTACTGAAATAGGTTGTCGTCATGCTCACCAACCCCAACCCTTTACAGCCCGCTACCAGCGTCAGCTCAGACGAGGAGAGTTTTCCAGTGATCAACCCAGATCCCGTTCCATTCGAGACCAGGACTATCGCGTATGACAACGGAAGTACGGAGATCATGCGAATTATTGATGACAACAATCTTCAGCATTGGTCCAAGAGTAATCCCCTGGCCTTCGAGGCCAGCGTGGTCTGGTTACGTTCCATTGAGGATCAACCCTACGTACGAGTTGCCTTGATCACCAATTCAGAAACCCGCCGCGGAAAATTAATCCTAAATGATGGCAAGCGCATGGCAATCGGTTACTCGAAATTGACTGCAGATGCACCACGCCTGGGTGTCGATCAACACTATCAACGCCGTGTTTTCTACGTCAAGACCGCTGATCCAGTGTCCTACAGCCATGACCCCAAGATTGCCATGTTGCCCGTGGGCGCACTGGATCCGACGACAATTTTACCAACCATTCGAGGCGAGCCGCCACAACGCGGTGTCTACAAGCAGCTCTACCAGAATTTCATTGACTACATGAGTAGCTAAAGCTGCAGTTCAGTCACCCGGTTTACGGTTGGGCCGCCACGGTTTGTACCTGCGTAAACACCGGTTCGCCCAATTCCTTCTGGAATTGCGAATTCTGTGCGTCCCGGTCCCTCTTCCCATCATGCTTTCCCTGGGCGTCTCGATATCCACGCTCCATGGATGCTTTGATCAGGTTTCCCGCAAAATCCAGTACACAGATGTGCGGGTGTTTGGGTTGCAGCGTAAAGACGACCACCTGCTGCTTGGAACGAACGTCAACCAGTTGGGTCTGCTTGTGCAGGTGAACAAAGGCCGCGGATGCGTTGTAAAAAAAGTTCTTTCGTTTCAACGCTCGCGGTGGTGTCGCTTCAACCAACACGATATGGGTGGCTCCCCATAACACGGCAGCTTCCACCGGACTGTTGTGTGCAAATCCCCCATCGATCAACTCAACACTTTCTCCTTTTTCCGGAAAGTCCAGTAACTTGCGGGCTGGAAATACCGGAAAGATCGTACCGGAACCGATGACTACATCCAGCATCATTGTCGGATAATCATAAAACGAAATTCCTCGCTGCTGAAACGGAGCCTCCTGGTCCCGGTTGGCTGCCGCAAAAAAATACAAATCGGTTGGTAACGACTGATCTGTCTTTTCGATGCAATTCGCAGTAATGACGAGATCTCGCTGCAATTGCTTGCCATTGATCAACTGCTTACTAGCTACTTGCAGACGGTCTGCGTTACTCAGTTCAGCATCCAGGTCAAGTACTGGCTTCTCTTCCCTCTTCAAGTGAGTGCTGATCAACGAGGGTAGTCCCTGGGCAATCGCCTGTTCAATTCCCTTGCCTCCGGAAAGCGTTGTTTGAAAACAGAGTAAGGTCACCAGCTGAACCATGGGTAATCCCAGCAGGCACACCGTCATGATCCAGGTGGCTTGCCGCCGCGAAATCATCAAGTATCGACTTTGCTTGATCTTCTTCGCCTGAATCAACCAACAGGAAAATCCTAGCATCAGCAACGACCAGCACATGGTTGTCATACCGAACGTCAACCAAAGCCAGGCATGGTGTAACAGATGAAAGGGCCCCAGCCAGTCCCAGGGCGCATAAGGAAGATAGGCAATCGCCGCGTGCACAAGCGCAACACCTATTACTAATCGGTAAAAATAAACGGCACGCCGACTGGGATCTCGAACAAACCGCTTGACCAACCACAGCAACAGGCATACCTCCAGCAAGGCGAACCAAAGTCCGATATTGACCCGCACTGGCCATGAAGGCACGACGATATCTCGTTGATCCAGTGATTGCCAAACCCGTTGAAAATCGCGTCGCCCCTCCTTCGTTGAAGTCACGCCAAAGGCAATGGGTACGGCATTAATGGCACCACCGGATGTCCCTACAACCAGGTCTATATCCAATGACAAACCAGGATTTTGCTGTCGCAGTTGACCTAGTTTTTCCTCCAGGGCGCAAACCGCTCCTACCTGGTAAGAGCACTTGGCACCCCCGCCCGACAACACCACGGCCAATCGAGGCGGCATGGGCTGAGAACGGGCACTGTGCAACAGGACCTGGCCAATTTCATCCATTGATACCGGCTGAGATTGGTGGTCTTCACTCGTGCGAGACAATACCTGGTACCATACATCTAATTCTGAATAATGCTTTTTCCAGTCCTCGACATAACGAGTCTTCGTAATACTGCCACTGTCCTGGAAATCGACAAGCCAGGAACGAACCATTTCCAGGTCCGGATGATCGGTTCGCATCACGATAACGTTATGCGGGATAGAATACTGATCGAACAGGGGAACAGGAATCTTGCGGACCTGGTCAGCAATTCCAGAAGCAGCAGCCAGGGCGTCATCCCATACGAAAGCAATGCGCTCCTTGCCCGGCCCGGACTTTCCTACCAGACGCAGCGACTCGGTATGCGAATAAGTGTAACGCACCCTCTCCGCTGAAAAGCCTCCCCGTTTACGCAATACGTATTCCGGAAGCATTCGTCCTGATGCCGACAAGGGGTTCACAAACAGGTACTCGACCTGGTTCAGTTTTGATTTCCTGATGACGTCATCAAATGTCTTCAACTTTGAGTTCGCAGCCACCACGCAAACAGAATGATACCGGAAATGAAATCCGGGCTTCTGCCGGGCTTCCGTGGCCCATTTCGAAGTTGCCGGAGGCAAGCCATCGGTAGCAAGATATTCAAATGGAACTTTTCGTGGTGCCGAATTCTCCTGCCCCATCCCACGAAAATATTCTGAAAATACTCCCGGTGTCAGGACTGCCAGATCAACGAAACCTTTCTCCATCCAGTGCAGCAGGTCCCCGTAACTACCGACTGCCAGTTCGAACTTCAGCGTCGCATCGTGTTTTTGCTGAAACTGGGAAAACACACGATGCCACCGCTGAAACTCTGCCTCAAAGTCTTCAAAGGCCACCACGCCTACGCGAATTACCACGGGACTCACAGGCTGGGCAGCCACCTTCTGGCTCGGGGTTATCGACCCGGCCAGGAAAACAGCCCCCAGCAGCAGGCGATGTATTCTGGTGAGCATTATCAGCATGTTACAAAGCCAGCTTTCCGAAAAACCAATACGCCATACCGCCTCAACGATCCCCCTGAGCTTTCCTTACGCAGTAAAGTCGAGCCGACGTACGAACCAGCAGCCGGTTTCCCACAATTGCCGGAGTCGCCATGCACATGTCATCTGCGGCCAATGCGTTCTTGCACAACAACTTGTACTCACGCCCGGCCTGGATGACAAATGTCAATCCATCCTCATTTAAACAATAAATTTTGCCATCAGATGCCCAGGGTGAACTGGTGAAGGCCTTCCCATTGGGCAACCGTTTCTTACTGTAGACCTCTTCGCCAGTACGAGCATCGTAACAACTCAGGAAACCCCGATCCAAGAGGACATAAAGCAGGTCCCGGTAGACTAGGGTCGTGGGGTTATAAGGACCACCCTGCTTTTGACACCAGGCAACGAATTCGTTGCTCTGCTGATCTGCCTTCAGAGAGATATCTCCATGGGCTCCCGGACGCAGGGCCATCAGCGGTCGTTTCCGATCCATCACGTAGCCGGAACTAACGTAAAGCAGTCCGTGACGGGCATAGGGAGTTGCAATCGTGATGCTGGAACCCCCACCAAACTCGTACAGTAAATTACCCTCCAAGTCATAAGAACGCGTCTTCTGAGTTCCAGGAGTAATGATCTCGGTCCGCAGCTTGTTTTCCCAGACATAAGGCGTAGCCCAGTTACTGCGTTCCTTTCGCTTGACTTGCCATACCTGCTTCCCTGTTCGCTTTTCCAGGGCGGTCAACGTCGATTGCTCATCATTGTCATCGACCAGGTAGAGGCGATCTCCATGAATCACAGGAGAGGAGGCGGTACCCCAGCCAGAACGAACCTTCCGTCGCGGCAGTTCCCTGCTCCAGAGAAGTTTACCCTGCAGGTCCAGGCAGTAGACTCCCAGGTTACCGAAGACGACGTAAAGATGCTCACCGTCTGTAACTGGCGTTTCCGAGGCATAACTGTTCTTGAGATGAATAGGAGTCTGCGGGATTCCCACGTGCACCTCTTTTCGCCAAAGCGTCTTACCCGTCTCGAGATCCAGACTTAAAACCACCCAATGATGTTTCGACTGCCTGGGTTCCTGGCGATTCCCTCCGAAGTAGAGGCCTTTCTTTGGTGATTCCGAAACGGATTCATTGACCACGGTTGTCAGGAACACCTGTTTGCCCCACACAATCGGAGAGGACCAGCCACGCCCCTCGATATCTACTCGCCAGGAAACATTCTGAGAGTCCGTCCAACGCTCCGGCAAACCAGCATTATCGACCACTCCGTTGGCGCCTGGGCCACGAAACATCGGCCAGTTTGTCTCCGCACCAAATACGCCGGACCCGAGCAATACCAAGCAACCAGCGAACGCACCTACCCACAATATTTTCATGGCTTCACCTCGAACAATCTGTCTTGTAATACACCCCCGCATTGTATCTCTTAAATTTGTTTCACGACATCAGGATTTCTTTAAACCACATGATCCCGAGAAAAAACCTCTATCGTGGACTTGCCCGCCCGTTCATGGTAGCCTGTCAGCCGATGCATTCATCTTTTAAATGCCTTCCAAAGGAGCAACTCGACTATGAAATTTCTCGCTAGATTCGGCCTTGGATTGGCACTTCTAGGAGTTCTTGCCATGCCAAGTACAACACACGCCGAGCTGAAAACCGGAGACGACGCCCCTGCATTTGAACTCCCCGGCAGCGATGGAAAAACCTACAAGCTTGCCGATTTCAAAGGCCAACAAGTCGTCGTAGTTGCCTGGTACCCCAAGGCCTTCACCGGTGGCTGAACGAAGGAATGCCAATCACTCCGTGCGAGTGGTGCCGAGTTAAAGAAATTCAACGTCACCTATTTCACTGCCAGCTGCGACAAGGCAAGTGTGAATGCTGATTTTGCAAAAAAACTGGACTTAAATTACGCGATTCTCAGCGATCCTGGGAAAGCCGTAGCAAAATCTTACGGGGTGGTTACCGAGAGTCGTGCGTTCCCGTTCCGCTGGACGTTTTACATCGGAACCGATGGCAAACTGCTGCACATCGACAAGAAGGTCAACAGCGGTTCGCATGGGAAGGACATTGCAGCCAAGCTCAAGGAACTGGGTGTCAAGCAAAAATAGGCTGACCCGCAGTTACAACCTGCCAGATCAATCAGAACTTCGCCGACCAGGTCGGCGAAGTTTTTTTATGGCCCGGGACGGTTGTTCGTCAGGATGTCTCGGACTTCAGTAACTCGGCGAACTGGTCCTCGGTGATCACCTGAACTCCCAGCTCTTCTGCACGTGTCAGCTTACTGCCAGCCTGTTCTCCCGCCAGCAGGTAATCCGTCTTGCCTGACACGCTAGACGCAGCACGTCCACCCTGTTGTTCAATCAACCGCTTTACTTCATTGCGAGTGTATTGAACAAGCGTACCGGTCACCACGACCGTCTTACCTGCAAAAACACCCAGACCTTCCTCTCGCACCTCTTCCAGGGAAGCCATGGCAAGCCCCAGTTGCTGTAATTCGCTCACCGCCTGCTGACCGTAGTCTCCGTGCAGGAACCGGTGAATACTCTCTGCGATAATCTCGCCAATCTCGTCCGTTTCACTAAGGTCCTCAACACTGACTGACTGCAGCTTTTCCATGGAACCAAATTGACGAGCCAGGATCGTTGCGACCCGCGTGCCAACATGACGGATCGACAGGGCATTGAGCAATTGTGCCAATCCACGCTCCTTACTTCTGGCGATTTCGCGAATCAAGTTCCTGGCCGAGGTTTCCCCCATTCGTTCCAGCGCGGTTACCTGCTCAATTGTCAATCGATAGAGATCGCCGTAACCAACAACCAGCCCGGTACCAACCAACTGATCCACCAGCTTCTCGCCCAGCCCCTCAATATTCATCGCGTTGCGGCTGGCAAAATACGACAATCGCTCCTTCAATTGCGCTGGGCACGCCTGGTTGGGACAGCGAATGTAGACCCCTCCTTCATCCTTCACCAGGGCGGTCGCACACTCTGGACAATCCACGGGAAACTGAAAGGGCGGCAATCCTTCCGGACGTTCGTGCTTCTCAACACGTACGATGTGAGGAATGATCTTGCCGGCTTTTTCCACGACAACCACATCACCCACGCGAACATCCTTACGGACAATCTCGTCGGCATTATGCAGGCTCGCACGACTCACCGTCGTGCCGGCCAGTTCCACCGGCTTTAATTGAGCCACTGGTGTGATGGTACCCGTTTTACCTACCTGTACCGTGATATCTTCCAGTCGCGTAATAGCCTCGTATTTTTCCCACTTGTAAGCTGCCACCCAACGCGGGCTCTTTGCAGTAGCGCCCAGGCGTTCCTGCTGTTCAAATCGATTCACCTTGACCACCAGCCCATCGACCTCGAAATCAAAGTCATGCAATTGCTCGCTCAGGCTCTCACAGTAACGTTGTGCTTGCTGGAAGTCATCAAAACGCTGCACGGCCGGCGTACAAGGCAACCCGAGTTCTCGTATTTCAGCCAGGAAGGCCCAGTAATCGGTTGCCTCGATACCCTCGCAATAACCGGCGCCGTGACAAAACATGCGTAACGGCCGCGTGGCACAAATCCGCGGATCCAAAAGGCGAATGCAACCCGCTGCAGCATTCCGAGGATTCTTATAGAGTGGCTCGTCCTGCTCCTGCTGTTGCTGGTTGAGTTGAACCAGGTCCGTATTGGCAATGTAAACTTCCCCGCGAACTTCCAGCAACGAGGGAACGTGGCTGCCCGACAGCCGCAGCGGCACTTCCTGGATCGTGCGAATATTGTGGGTGATATCGTCTCCGATCGCACCGTTTCCTCGTGTTATTCCCCTTACCAGCAGGCCGTTCTCATAAACCAGGGAGGCTGCCACACCATCGATCTTCAACTCCACGACCCACTCGATGCTTTCACCTTCAAGTAATCCCGCCACCCGCTCCTGGAACTTGTTGAGCGATTCCAGGTCATACGTATTTTCAATCGAAAGCATTGGCAAACGATGACTAACCTGTTCAAGGTGGTCCACCGGCTGATCACCCACCCGTTGCGTGGGACTGTCCGGGGTCACCAGCATCGGATATTGCTGCTCCAATCCTGCCAGTTCCTGCAGCAACTGGTCATATGCATGATCACTGATTTCAGGAGCAGCATCGATGTAGTACTTGTGATCGTGTAAACGGATCACTTCACGCAGTTCATCGATTCGGCTGATAGCGTCACGGTCCATGTTTGCAGTAATCCTCGAAACGCCTGGTCAGCTCTCGGTACCACATTCAGGTGCAACGGAGACGTTCTTTTGAGTTGCCGAGTTAGGTACCAGGCAAAGAAACTTCAGGGGCACCTCTCCCGTGTTGCGAAACTGGTGCACCTCGTCCGGTTTCACCAGGATTACATCTCCCGCATGCAGGGCGTGTTCTTCGTCACCTTCATAAACGACACCCTCGCCTTCCAGGACAAACACTTCATGCTCATAAGGATGGTGATGCCTGGGCGTGTAGCCACCAACCGCAACATCGAATTGTCTCATGGCAAAGTTTGGTGCACCGTCCCGTGGCCCCAGCAACCAGCGAACCGTACAACCATGCGCCCCTTCCATCTCTACCGGCTCGGACGAAACCTGCTGATAATGTTGAACTTTCATGGCACTCTCGCTACTAGGAATTCTCTCCGGATTCAACAACAGGCGCAGGTTCTCCGGAAGCCAACTCCGCTGCTGCCCGTCCTTGCTGACGATCCTCCAGCACTTGACGCCGTTCATACCATGTATCGGTAGCAATGCAACCAACCGTGGCCACGGCTAACAGCGCCAGTTCGATCAGCAGGAGTTGCATACCGTACTGATCGAGAAACCTGAACAGGGGATGCTCGTCTGGCGAACCAGCAGCTGCATCGCTAGTCACGCCCAGGATCCCAGGCCCCTGGACATCCCTAAACGTCATGACACCAAACCCACAAGCTGTAATGGCAAAGGCTAACCCGGTCACAATCAACAGGACATAGAACGGCTTAATCAGTCGACGTCGTTGAGCCACGATCTACCTTCCCCTACCAGGCCTTTCATCCCTCAAGTCCGGTGGAATACCGGAGCACGTTGTCTAAGTTCTACTAGGAAACTGATTATAACACACCATCACAAATCCTACTCGAGGTTGAGGCTACTAGGAATTCAGCGGGAACACTCTTATTATGAGGAGCTCGAAACCTTTCACAACGCTGTCAAGGTAAACGTGCAATTGAATACAAGCAGCGACCAAAGCCAGATCGAATTGCGGGGCGTGAACGTCCATAACCTAAAGAACCTGGACCTGGACATCCCCCACCATCAGTTGGTGGTTTTTTGCGGGGTGAGCGGGAGTGGAAAAACAAGCATTGCCCTGGACACGCTGTATGCCGAGGGCCAGCGGCGCTATATCGAGAGCTTTTCAGCCTACACGCGACAGTTCCTGGACCGCCTGGAAAAACCCGCCGCTGACCGGATCGAAGGGATTCCTGCTGCCGTCGCCGTGACCCGGAAAAACAGTTCTCCCAATAGCCGCTCCACCATCGGAACGGCAACAGAAATCGCAGATTACCTGCGGTTGCTATACGCCAAGATCGCGCAGCTTCAATGCCTGGGATGCAACCACCAGCTGGTTGAACATTCACCACAAACCGTTGCCGAGCAACTCGCTAGCGTGGCCCCTGATACCCGCTACCTGGTCGCCTTTCCATTACCTCAACTTTCCGACCGTTCCACGACAACCCTGGCAGAAGAACTTAAGCAGGAAGGATTTGTCCGCGTCATTGCCGAGGATCAGACCCTGCACCTGGATAACGATCCACTCCCGGCGAAGTTCCCGACAACTGGATTATGGATTGTTGTGGATCGACTGACCATTGGAAAAACAGGCCCGGAACGACTGCATGACTCGCTGGAAACAGCCTTTCAACGTGGCCACGGCCAGTGCCTACTGCTGCTGGAAAGCCCGGAACCGGCAGACCGAATCATCGATGGACGTGACTGGACCCAATGGACATTCAACCAGTCGCTTCGCTGCGACACCTGCGACCTGGACTATCCTTCTGCAGAAGCACGTTTATTCAGTTTCAACAGCCCACTGGGAGCGTGTCCCGAATGCGAGGCTTTTGGAAGTGTCGTTGATATCGACATGGAGCGTGTTGTTCCCGATCCTGGGAAATCGCTGCGGGAAGGAGCCATTGCCCCCTGGAACTCACCTTCATATCGTCATGAACTGGACGAACTACTGGCCCTGGCCGATGACTACAAGCTGCCTGTCGATGTTCCCTACCACGAATTAACGGCCAGCCAGCGTCAATTGATTCAGCAAGGCATTCCGGAACGAGATTTTGGTGGGCTGCGAGGGTTCTTCGCCTGGCTGGAGCGGCGCAAGTACAAGATGCACCTGCGGGTGTTCCTGAGCCGCTGGCGAAGTTACCGAACCTGTCCGACCTGCGACGGAAAAAGGCTTCGTCCCGAGTCGCTGGCCTTTCGAATCGGCGATCGCAATATTGCCGAGTTGGCAGCCATGAAACTCGATCATCTCGAGACCTTTCTGGAATTACTGAACCTTAATCCCTGGGAAGAAGAGGTTTCAGCACTGATCCGACAACAACTCCAGTCACGCCTGCAATTCCTGCAGTCGGTCGGCCTGGGCTATCTTTCACTGGATCGTCCGCTACGAACGCTCAGTGGCGGTGAATCCCAGCGGGTTTCGCTCACGACCGCATTGGGATCCAGCCTCGTTAACATGTTATACGTCATGGATGAACCCTCGATTGGTCTGCATCCGCGTGACGTAAGCCAACTGGTCCAGGCCATCGAGAAATTACGGGATCGGGGCAACACGGTCGTCCTGGTTGAACACGAGGAGGCCATGATCAATGCCGCGGATCATCTCATCGAGGTCGGCCCAGGAGCCGGTAATCATGGCGGCGAAATCGTTTTCCAGGGCCAGCTGGCCGACATGAAGAAATCTCCCGACAGCATTACTGGGGATTACCTCATGGGTCGTCGCGGACATTTTTCTCCGCCACAACGACGTACTCCTGGCAATGGCTGGATCATGCTCAAGGGGGCCCGGGGAAACAACCTGCAATCGCTCTCGGTTAAATTCCCACTCGGTCTACTCTGCCTGGTGACCGGAGTCAGTGGCTCGGGCAAGAGCACCCTTGTCCAGAATACGCTCTATGCTGCCCTCTGTCGGCGCATGCAAAAAGATGCGCCTCGACCGCACGACTTTGACGAGGTCATCGGGGATGGACAAATTGATGATGTCATCATGGTCGATCAAAGCCCGATTGGCCGTTCACCGCGTTCCAATCCGGTGACTTACATCAAGGCCTTTGACCAGATTCGACAGGTTTTCGCGGAAACAATCCAGGCCCGGACTCGCAACTACAAGTCCGGGCATTTCAGTTTCAATGTGGACGGCGGCCGCTGTCCAACCTGCAAGGGAGCAGGGCACCTGGAAATTGACATGCAGTTCCTGGCCGACGTCTACATGACATGCCGGGATTGCCGGGGAACCCGTTACAAGAAGGAAATCCTGGAGGTGAAGTACCGGGAGAAAACGATTGCCGACGTATTGAACATGACGGTTCGTGACGCCTTCTCGTTCTTTCGTGGCAAAATCAAGGTCCAGGCGAGGCTGAAACGACTGATCGATGTAGGCCTCGATTACCTCCGGCTTGGTCAGCCCGCCAACACGCTTTCTGCGGGCGAAGCCCAGCGGCTAAAGCTTGCCGCGTACACTGCAAATTCAACTCGCAATCGAACCCTGTTCATCCTGGACGAACCGACCACCGGGATGCACTTCTCGGATATCGTCAAGTTACTGGATTGCTTCGACGCCCTGCTGGACGTCGGACATTCACTGATCGTGGTTGAACACAACCTCCAATTAATGCGATCCGCAGACTATATTATTGACTTGGGCCCCGGTGCCTCTGACGAGGGTGGCCAGGTTGTTGCCACGGGCACTCCCGAGGAAATTGCCGGCAACCCGGCATCTCATACCGGTCAATATCTCGCACAAGTACTATCCCTGGACAACTCTTCCTGATAAACAACGAATCCTTCATGCCAACTACCCTACCACCTCTCGATCAGTTGCCGCTCCAATGGCAATTATTTCATACCCAGGCAGATCCAAATGTTGCCCAGGTGTATGTGCGTGTTCATGCAGATGTGGACCTGCAACCCTACTGGGAGGCCGGTTGGCGGATTACCGGGGATATCTACGGACCCCAATGCCATCGCTCACACACGCTGCCAGCCCGGTATACCTTCGCAGACCAGGGCCCTGGCAGTTCTTTCCTGGCCCAGGCCATTCTGCCAGATCCCTGTTTTTGGTCCGACCAGGTGCCCTCCCTCTACCAGGCCACCTGGCGATTGAATCAACCACAGGAAGCCGCAATACAGCAACAGGCCCTGCTGGGATTACGATCACTGGCCATTAAAAGTCGGCAACTGGTTCTCAATACCGAATCCTGGGAATTCCAGGCAGCTGCTATCCGTAGGCTAAGCAACTGGTCGGTAGAACAATATCACGAGCAGCCCCTGGTGATGCTCCTCGAACAACCGGATACCTCGTTGTTGAAAGAAGCATCCGAACTGGGCACCTGGGTTGCGGCGGTGCTCTCCGGCGACGAGGACGAGATCTGTGAACAATTATTTCAAATGGCCGCCTGGCCAGCGGTCTGCATGGGTATCATCCGCAGCCCCATCAAAACCCCGGAACGCCTGCGACATGTAGCTCCTAACCTGATCCTCGGACAATGGCTGCAGGATCCCGGTGACCTGCCCCCCGCCAACTGGAGCCAATTACTTTTCTGCGAATGCAGTGCCCCGGAAACCCTTTCCGGGTACATCGAGGGTTGTTCCGTCCCGCTCATCGCCGTACGATCAGGCGATGACATGCCTTCGGCTGCAGATGCATCCGAGGCATTCCGCCTCTTTAAAAGCAGCTTTGACCAGGACCGGTTACCGGCTGGTTATGCCATCATCTAATGACCAGGAGAGATCGATCGTGAACCAGGAGCATTTCGATCTTGATCGCTATGTCAGGCAAATGCGGTACCCTCCAGTAGGCGAGGAAGGGCAGCAAAAGCTCGCCCAAAGCCGCGCCCTGGTCTGTGGTTGTGGAGCCCTGGGATCAGTGCTCGCCAATACGCTGGCACGGGCTGGCGTGGGTTCCCTGCGACTGGTCGATCGGGACTTCCTGGAAACGAACAACCTACAACGCCAGGTACTTTATGATGAAGAAGATGTCGCCGCCGGTATTCCCAAGGCGATCGCAGCCCAGGCCAGGCTGCAAAAAATCAATTCGCAAATCGATATCGAGGCTATCGTTACCGACGTGGATCACACCAACATTGGCGATCTTGCGGACCAGGTAGACATCATTCTCGATGGTACCGACAACTTCGAGACGCGATTCCTTCTCAATGATACCGCCCTCGAGTTGGGCATTCCCTGGGTTTACGGTGGCTGCATTGGTGCCGAGGGGCAAACGATGACGATCGTACCTGGAGAAACCCCCTGCCTACACTGCCTGATGCAGGGCGGACCGCCTCCTCCCGGCACCACACCTACCTGCGACTCCGCCGGTATCCTGGGACCGATCGTCAATGTCATCGCCTCGTACCAGGCCGTGGAAGCCTTGAAGTTACTGAGTGGCAACCAAGCTGCCATCAGTCGACACCTGACTGTTTTTGAAATGTGGACCAACCGGATTCGCCAGGTAAAACTCGAGGGACTCGCCGAAGCGGTTAACTGTCCCAGTTGCAAGCAGGGAGAACGTTCCTGGCTCAACGGACAGCGAGGCAGTCACACGGCGGTGCTGTGCGGTCGTAACGCCGTTCAACTCAGCTTTCCAGACCAGGAACAAATCTCACTGGAACTCCTGCAGGAAAAACTCGAGGGACTGGGGGCGGTGACAAGAAACCAGTACCTCCTACGGGCGGAGATTGAGCAATACCGGATTACGGTTTTCCCGGACGGACGGGCCATCATCGGCGGTACCGATGACATCACCGAGGCACGCACGGTCTACGCACGCTACATAGGCAACTAGTAGCGGCCCCTCCGCGGAGAGCACTTAACTGCCTGCCGCACTCTTGGCAGCTCGACGACGTGCCGCGACGCGTTGCAACAATTCATCCGCCATCACGCCGGCAAGAATCACTGCACCGATAATCGCAAACTCCAGCTTGTCAGAAATTTTCAGCAGCACGATCAGGTTGTAGAGTGTCTGCATAACGGCAGTTCCAATGACCACGCCGAAAATACCGCCCTCACCGCCTCGCAAGCTACAGCCACCCAGCACCGCCGCCGCAATGGCATACAACTCGAAAAAGTTCCCAAAGCTGGACGGTGAAACCGAGTTGGCATCCAGTGCAAACAGGAGCCCGCCAACCGCAGCCAAGCCGGTACAAATGATATAGGCCAGCACGGTGACCTGGGACGTGTTAATACCCGAATAGCGGGCAGCATCTTCATTCCGTCCTAGCGCCTGCATGTAGCGACCCCAAATCGTCTTGTTCAGGAAAACAGATGCCAGGATCGCCACGAACAGCATGATAAAAAACGGATAGGGGATACCAAATGACTCGCTAATCATCAGCTTCCCCGAGGCCAGGATACTCAAGGAATTGTTGTATTCCTCACCAAATCCCTGCACCTGATCGTCTACCAGCCAGCGAGAAATACCCCGGTAAAAAAGCAGGCCACAGAGCGTCACCACGAACGGTTGCAGCTTCCAATAGGTGACCAGTAGGCCATGAAGCAACCCCAGCAGGACGGCAGACCCCAGCACCAGCAGTATTGCCACGACGATGGAACAACGCTGGTGCCGTTGCACGGGGATGGCTAGCCACTCGAGGCTGAAATCCGTCCCCAGGTCTCCCTTCAACTGGATGCGGGTTTGCTGCTGCGACACCTCGGCGCTGGCCAGCACCAGTTGTTTTAAACCAGATTCCGGATGGACCAGCGTCACCTGGTCTCGTTTATCGAAATCAGGATGCGATCCTCGAATCACGATGGATCCCTGGTCTGCATCAAACGACAGTACGTCATAGAAACTTGCTACGCGACCAGAACTGTCATCATTCGTCAAAGGCTCATCCACCGTCAGGACGGTTGCATTGATGGACTTACCATCACTCTCCTGCGGAACACCGATCTGCACGGCAGTCACCTTCAGCAACGCATTGCGTGCTCGCCGACCACCGTAATAACGAATGCGATCACCGGCCTGAAAATCATTCACCTCGCCCTGCAGAACAATCTCTTTTGCCTGTGCCCTGACAGCCAATACCTCGGCTTGATCAAAGGGGGCATAATCGACATGGAGAAAGACTGCCAGTAGGCAACCCATCAGGCAAACAATCGAACCGATCGACAAGTCGATACCCGAGGTTATTATGACGAATGCCACGCCAATCCCAAGAACACCATACATGGCCGTACGGCGCAGCAGGTTTTCAATATTATTACCCGTCAGGAACGACTCCGGCACGACCACCGAAAGGAAGCCGCACAAGACAATCAGCAACAACAGGATTCCAATGACTTTAGCGTTCATATTTCCAGACTTACTCTGCAGGTACCGTTTCCTCGCCCCCGGTAGCCAGTTGCATGATTGCTTCTTCACTAAACGAATCACGGTTCAACTGCCCCATCATTCTACCCTCGTGCATGACTAGAACACGATCCGACATACCCAGGATTTCTTCCATTTCACTACTCGCAAACAGAATAGCCATCCCCTCCTCTGCCAATGCTTCCATCAGCCGATAGATTTCTTCCTTGGCCCCCACGTCGATACCTCGAGTTGGCTCATCCAACAACAGCAACTTCGGCCCCAGGACCAACCATTTCCCGATAACGACTTTTTGCTGATTGCCACCAGACAGGTACTGCGCTAACTGGCTAGCAGAGGGAGTCTTGATTCCCAGCTTTTGAATCATTTGATCGGTATCAAGGTTCTCTTTTTTCTGGTTCAGAAAACCGCCGGGCAAACGGTTGTCGCGTAAACCGGCCAAACCGATGTTATTACGCAGCGACATTCCCAGAACCAGCCCATGAGCCTTGCGATCCTCAGGCACCAGTGCCAGTCCCTGGCGAATCACTTTTGCCGGTGTA
>JAYGDH010000246.1:0-1784 GCA_046583055.1 Pirellulaceae bacterium
GCCTCCGTCCCGGAGCTGATGAACCTGGCCGAGGAATCGAAGGAAACCTTCCAGCTCTATGGGGAAGAGGCAAAGCAACCGGGCAGCTTTGCAGCCTGCTGCCTGACCGCTCGACGCCTGGCAGAACGGGGCGTCCGCAACATCCAGATTTTCCACCGTGGCTGGGATGCCCACGGTAACCTGCCGCGGGAACACGAATCCCAGTGCAAGGATATTGACCAGGGATCGGCAGCTCTCATCAAGGATCTTAAACAACGCGGCATGCTCGAAGACACGCTGGTCATCTGGGGTGGCGAGTTCGGCCGCACCTCGTACTGCCAGGGAAATCTCAGCAAGAAAAACTACGGTCGCGATCACCATCCGCGTTGCTTTACCACCTGGATGGCTGGCGGTGGGATCAAGCCCGGTATCACGTATGGGCGTACCGACGACTATGCCTACAACATCACGGACGCCGATGGCAACGTCCTGCAACCCCAGCCAAACAAGGACACCTGGACTCCTGGCACGATGCACATTCATGATTTGAATGCCACCATCCTGCACCAGCTGGGAATCGATCATCGGCGGCTTACGTATCGCTACCAGGGACGTGACTTCCGGCTAACCGATGTCCACGGCCACGTGGTCAAGGACATTATCGCCTAGCAGGATTTCCTGGCAGGCTGCCCGGCCACATCCCATTCATCAACCGTCCTGACCAACGAGGTGAATTTAACCATGGCAGTTAACCGACGACATTTCATCGGCACCGGTATCGCAGCTGCCGCAGCCAGCAGTTCCCTGGCCGCGCGGCCACGCCGCAGCCGGACATCCAGCGTCTACACGATGGGGTCGCGACGTGAACTGTTCGTCGATGAATTCCTGGTCGACCAGCTGCGAGGCAAAGTCGAATTCGAACTGCATCACCCGGTTGCCCGGGAACAGGTCATCACCCATACCGAACCCTGGGAGGGAACCTCTTCGGGATACCACACGGTCCTCCAGGATGGTGACACCTACCGCCTTTATTACCGCGGTTCGAACTTTGACCTGGTCAACAACCAGCTTCGTCGCACGAACCCGGAAACCACCTGCTACGCGGAAAGCAGCGACGGGATCCATTGGAAAAAACCGAACCTGGGCCTTTTTGAACACGAGGGCGTCAAACAGACCAACATTATCTGGCGGGGCCCCGGGAGCCACAACTTCAGTCCCTTCATTGACCAGCGACCTGGATGTCCCCGCGATGAACGCCTGAAGGCATTCGGGGGCCTCAAGGGTGATGGCGGCATGCTCCTGTTTCAATCGCCAGATGGTATCCACTGGAAGAAAGCTGAGGAAAAAGCGGTCATTACCAACGGTGCGTTTGATTCCACGAACATCGGGTTCTGGGATCCCACGATCAACAAGTACCGCGCCTACTGGAGATATTTCACCGCAGGGGTTACCGAGGCCGACAACTGGAAACCGGCTGGCATCCGTGCTATCCGGACCGCGGTCTCCAGCGACCTGCGAACCTGGGAAGACGAGCATGACCTGGCCTATGTCGATTCTCCCGCCCAGCAAATGTACACGAATAACATCCTGCCCTATTTTCGAGCTCCGCATATCTTGCTTGGCTTTCCCATGCGTTACATCGAGCGCGGCTGGTCTCCTTCCATGCGGGCCCTGCCCGATCCCAAGAAACGCCAACTGCGTGCCGATGCCCATATCCGCTACGGCACAGCAATCACCGAAACGCAGATCATGGCCAGCCGTGATGGCGTCCAATTCAAACGCTGGAACGAGGCTTTCCTGCCACC
>JAYGDH010000293.1:0-8104 GCA_046583055.1 Pirellulaceae bacterium
GGAACGGTAAAACACGGATTCTGCGCACCTTAAGTGCTCTCTACTGCTAAATTCGAGTCAAAATCTCGGCTAGGAGAAAAACGGGGGTTTCTGGCACAATAGGGACGCTTTACCACCGAAAAGACGTGTGTCTACTTTCGATTTTGCAGCTTGGGCTACCTGGAGACTACCGTCTTGAAACTCCCTTGGTGCCACTATTCTAAGGAGATGAAATTATGCCGCGGTTCTGGTTGCTCTGCCTCATGGCCCTACTGCCGGGAACTCTTTTCTGGGTTACGTCCCAGCCCCGCGCTCATCTCCTGGAAGCTATGGTTCAGGAGCAGTCGATCGAGACGTCCGCCACGCAACTAACGGCCGAGGAACAAAACAACATCCAGGTTTACGAAATGGTCAACCAGAGTGTTGTGCACATTACCACCCGTTCCGTTGCGGATGACACATTCTTGCGATTCGAAACCCCTACCGAGGGTTCGGGTTCAGGATCCGTGCTGGATCGCCAGGGGCATATCCTCACCAATTACCACGTGATTGAAGAAGCAAATCAAATCCTGGTGACCTTGTATGACGGCCAAAGTTATCGTGCTCAACTGGTGGGACAGGATCCTGTCAACGATATCGCAGTGTTGCGTATTGACGCGCCGACCGAGCGACTGAACCCCGTCAGACCGGGAGACTCCGAACAACTGAAAATCGGGCAGAAGATCTTTGCCATTGGAAATCCCTTTGGCTTGGAAAGAACTCTCACGGTTGGCATCATCAGCAGTCTTAACCGCACCTTGCCGGCTCGCAATCGGCGAACCATGAAATCGATCATCCAGATTGATGCCGCCTTGAACCAGGGCAATTCGGGTGGGCCCTTGCTCAATTCGAGCGGTCAGCTCGTTGGCATGAATACCGCCATTGCCAGCCGTACAGGGCAGAACACGGGAGTCGGCTTTGCCATTCCGGCCAATACGATCAAGCGTGTCGTACCACAACTGATCAGCAAGGGACGCATCATTCGTGCCGACATTGGAATCACGCGCGTTTACCAGACGGAAGAGGGTTTGATGATTGCCCGGATGGCCCCTGGTGGCCCTGCGGAAAAAGCCGGTCTGCAGGGTTTCCGCTTGCTGCGTCGACAAAACCGGCGTGGCCCCTTCGTTTTCGAGGAAGCCCGTGTTGACCAGAGTCACGCGGACCTGATCATTGCTGTCGATCACCGCAAGATCGTGACCGTGGATGAATTCCTGACATTAATTGACCAAAAGAAACCGGGCGAACAGGTAACCATCACGGTCATTCGTGATCGTCGCAAGCTGGATATCCCAGTCGTTCTCGGGAGCGACAGCTAATTCCCGTGCCCCAGGCCCCGTGGAGTGTAATCTCTTGAATCACCAATCCCCGCAGTCCCTTCGTGGCGGCGGTCCCCTGTTTTCAGTTCCCGACTGCGACGCTGCTCGGACGGTATTCCGTAATAAACCGAAAGGCCTCGTTGACAAGGTCATGTCCGTACCCGCAGCCGTCCAACGCTGGGTGCGGGATGGGGACTACCTGGCATCCGGTGGTTTTGGAGGAAACCGCATCGCCACGGCCCTGCTCCATGAAATCGTACGTCAGAACCCTCAAAAATTAGGGTTTGCCGGACATACCACGACCCACGACTTCCAGATCCTTTGTGCCGGTAACCAGACGCAACGCGGACAACTACTCAGCCAGATCGATGTGGCTTACATCGTCGGCCTGGAAGCCCGTGGGCTCTCTCCTCATGCCCGCCGGGTCGTTGAAAGTGGGCAGTTGGAATTGTGCGAATGGACCAATTACACGTTGGCCCTGCGTTTCCAGGCCGCTGCCATGGGCGTCCCGTTCCTCCCGGTCCGCACCCTCGGTGGTACCGATACGTTTCGACACAGTGCGGCCCGCTGGGTTACCTGTCCCTTCACACAGCAACCGATGATCGTTGTCCCAGCGCTCTGGCCGGACGTGGCTGTGATCCATGTGCATGAATCCGATCGTTACGGCAACTGTCGTATTCGTGGTACCTCGGTCTCGGACTGGCACCTGGCCCGCTGTGCAAAACGCTTGATCATCAGCTGTGAACGGATCATTGACACCGAGGTAATCCGCCAGGATCCCACGGCAACCACGATTCCTTACTACTGCGTCGACGCCGTCTGTGAAGTCCCCTTCGGAAGCTATCCCGGGAACATGCCCTACGAATACTACTCCGATGAGGAACACCTGCAGCAATGGTTAACGGTAGAAAAAGATCCCGCGACTCACCTGGACTTCCTGGAGCACCACCTGTTCAGCGTCGATGACTTTAGCACCTACCTGCAGCGCAGTGGCGGCACCGACCGCCAGCAGGAACTTCGGGAACTGGAACATTCCCCGGAAAATTAGCGACTGGCACCGCCTGCCTCAAATTCACGAAAAACCTCCTCACGAAGCAAATCATCTATGGCAACTCGCACTCCTGACTACACGCCTGTCGAGATGATGATTTGTGCAGCAGCCACCTACCTGGAAGACAACTCGCTGGTGGTCGTGGGAACCGGTGCTCCCTGTGCAGCAGCCATGCTGGCCCAGAAAACCACCGCTCCTCAACTCATGCTGATGTTCGAGGCCGGGGGGATCGGACCGCAACTACCTCGCATGCCGATCAGCGTCGGAGATTCCAGGACCTTTTATCGTGGCCTGCTGGCCACGAGCATGTCTGACATCATGGAAACATGTCAACGTGGTCTGGTCGACTACACGTTCCTGGGTGGTGCTCAAATTGATCCCTACGGCAATCTCAACTCCACGCAAATCGGCTCCGACTATGAAAAGCCAACGGTTCGGCTGCCCGGCAGTGGAGGCGCAAACGACCTGGGTTCGTTATGCTGGCGCATCCTGGTCATGACCCCGCACGACCGCCGTCGCTTTGTTCCGAAGCTCGATTTCATCACGACTCCAGGTTACCTCGACGGTCCCGGGGCTCGTGAAGCAGCTGCCCTGCCGGCCGGAGGCGGGCCCTACAAGGTGATCACCGACCTGGCCGTCCTCGGATTCCATGAAGAAACCCTGCGAATGCAGTTAGAATCGCTCCATCCCGCTGTCGATCTGTCCACGGTGGAAGCCCAGACAGGGTTTCCGCTGGGAATCCAGGAGCCCCTGGGGCAAACCCCTCTGCCCACCCCCGAGCAACTGGAAATTCTCCGTGAAGAGGTCGATCCACACGGTTATATTATCGGTCGAGGTCGCTGACTTGCCAGCAATCGCCAATGGTCCTTGCAATTGCTGATCCATTCAGGCCACAATGGGCGGCTGGCATTCTGCCCCCTGGAAAATCATTAAAACGTCTTGCCCGCTGGGCAAATGTTTGACGGAAGGAAAACCCGATGTTAAGACAACTGCTGGCCGCCACCATGTGCACAATGATTGCCTCGTGTTTTTTCACCAGTTACCTCCCGGCAGCAGACTGGACTCAATTCCGAGGCCCAGCCAGTGCGGCCGTGGGCAAGGCAGAAAATCTCCCGACGCAATGGGATGCCACCAAGAACATTGCCTGGAAAACCGCCTTGCCAGGTCTGGGTACTTCCAGCCCCATCACGCTCAACGATCGCATTTATCTCACCTGTTACAGTGGATATGCCGCCCAGGCCGACAATCCCGGTGACATGCAAAAACTGATGCGGCACGTGGTCTGCCTCGATCGGAAAACGGGAAAGCAAATCTGGTCCCGAGAGTTCAAGCCGGAGTTACCCGAATCGGAATATCGCCGCGGCAATGATTCCTGGCACGGTTACAGCTCCAGCACCCCCGTCACGGATGGTAAGCATCTCTACGTCTTCTTTGGCAAGTCGGGAGTTTACTGCCTGGACCTGGAGGGGAAACAGGTTTGGCGAGCCACGGTCGGCAGTGGCACGCGAGGCTGGGGTTCCGCAAGTTCCCTGCTGTTGCACAAGAACCTGGTCATCGTGAACGCCAGCGTGGAAAGCCAGGCCCTCATCGCCTTTGACAAGACCACGGGCAAGGAAGTTTGGGGGGTCAGTGGAATTCGCGGCTGCTGGAATTCACCGATCATCGTCAACCTCCCTGGCGACAAGGCGGAACTGGTCATCTCGATCCCTCAAAAAGTGCTCGGTTTTGATCCGGCCACGGGAAAAGAGCTCTGGGACTGTGACGGCATTCCGGATCGCGGCTATATCTGCCCCAGCGTCGTGGCTCACGAGGGAGTCGTCTATGCTATTGGTGGTCGTTCCAATACCGCGTTGGCCGTGCGTGCCGGGGGAAGTGGCAACGTGACTGAGAGCCACCTGGTCTGGAAAACAAACAAGGGATCCAACGTCTGCTCACCGGTCTACTACGAGGGACACCTCTACTGGGTCCATGAACGCTCCGGAACTGCCAATTGCGTGGACGCCAAGACGGGCGAGGTCAAGTTCCAGCAGCGACTGGAACCGCGCCCCGGAATTGTCTATTCCTCGTCGATTATTGCCGACGGAAAGTGGTTCTGCGTTTCCCAGCACAACGGAACCTACGTGATGGATGCCAAACCGGCCTTCAAGCTGCTCTCGCACAATGCCTTCAGCGAGGAATCCAGTCGTACCAATGCCTGTCCAATCGTCAGCAATAACCAGTTACTGATCCGTTCCGACAAGTTCCTCTACTGCATCGGGAACTAGGAATCGGTCGCATCCGCCGCCGGCTTCGTGGACTTACTGCGCCCCCGTCTTGACTTACGATTGGCACCTGGCAGCCGTCTTCGGAAAGCACGGCTCTTGAGTGCCACCAGGCAAATTTCCTGGCGATTGAAACCGAGTTGCCGGACACGCACGTGCTGGTATCCCCATGCGCGAACACGCTGCACGTAGCGAGTAATCTCGCTGGCCAGTTCCCATTGCATCAACTTGAGCGTCACGATCATCCCCAGGATGCGCGCACTGTCATGGGTCACGATCGCCTCGAGGCTATCCAGCGTATACTGGGGGGGCCACGTTCATGTCGGCCGTTAACCAACGAAAGTCCTTGAACTCGCGTCGTTTCATGTCCACAGGTCGTTTCTGCAAGTGGGTAAACTTTGCATGTTCGAGTAGTGCCGGGTCCATTTCAGCGGGATCAATTCCAACCACCTCCAGGCCATGGTCCAGCAGGGCCTGGCAAGAGCCACCGGGTGCACTGCCAATCTCCACGCAGCGATCTCCACGGCGAATGGGTATCCGAGACCAACGCAAGGCTTCTTCCATCTTCAGGTAGGCGCGACTGACGGCATAGTCGGGCAACACGGCCGGGCAAATGCCTCCTGGCCAACGACCGGCAATCGAGTTGGCCTGGTGATATCCGATCCACCATTCATTCGGCTCCACCACGATACAGTCCAGCACTTTCTGGCCCGACTTGGCACGGCGATTTAATGGTAAAGGAGCTTGCTGGCTGGCTGCCAGGATGACGTGGCCCAGTTCGGTTGCCAGTGGGGTAATCGACGGCTCGAAACCGTCTTCCCCTGGTGTCCGCGCATCCCGTTGCCAAACATGCAGATGCGCCCCCTGTTGATCCGTCAACTGCTGCCAGAACTGGCTCGCTAGTTCCTGGGCTTGATCTCCCTTCAGGGAACCCTGGCACCAGCCATAGGTCCTGGCGAAAACACTCTGCAGCTCCACCCCTTCTGCCATCCGAACTTCGGGAGACAGCTTGAAGGTCACGAAACCAGGCCTTGAAAAAGCCCCTCGTAATCCAGGCCAGTTCAACTCGATCTCGGCCTTCAATGTTGCCTCGGCACCCACCTGGCAACTGGCAAACAAAAAACGGGAAGCTCCCATAATCTCTTACTCGGTAAGCCTAGCGACACCTGTCCAAAAATCAGTGGCCCGCATTATCGCTGGCAAAACATGCGGGAAAACTGTCCAGCAACCATTTCAACACATTCTGTGCTAAAATCAAGATCACCTCGATGGATCGTGTCAGTCCAGTAAAAGAAAAACGCCCATTTCACTTCCCCATCCGTAACAGGACTCACACCATGCCCGCACAGATCCGTATCGGGGTCACCGGTTCCGGATTCATGGGACGAACCCACGTCGATGCCGCTCGACGCCTGGAAACCACCGAAATCGTCGCGGTCAGCGGGGGATCCCGAGCCCCGCAACTGGCCGCTGACTACGGGATTGCCTGCGAACCGGATACAACGTCACTGGTGGCCCGATCCGACATCGATGCCATCGTGATCACGACCCCTCACCACGTCCACTGCCAGGAAGCATTATGGGCAGCGGAGGCCGGTAAACATGCACTGGTCGAGAAACCGCTAGCCACCTCCCTGGAAGACTGCGACCGCCTGCAGGCTGCTTTCGCGGATCGGCAACTGGTCCTGTCCGTTGGCTATCATCAGCGTTTCCGTCAGTCGATCGAGCGCACCCGGCAATTGCTGGCCGAGGGATCCATCGGCAAGGTACGGTGCCTGCAGACATCCGCTCTGTTTGACATCACTACCATGCGAGATGACGAGGGTTTTGGCGGCAACTGGTCCTGGTGGAAAGATCCGCGCAGCCTGGCCCATCTGATCAATGGCGCGCCGCATACCGTGGACCTGATACGCTGGTGGCTGGGCACGGAAATCGATACCATCGCCGCGCATTGCAACACCTTCCGCGAGGAAAACCCGAACGAGAATACGACCATGGCACTGATCTCGTTACGGGACGGGACCAGTTGCACCTACTGGTCTTCGAGCGTGCTACCGGATCCCGGCTTTCCCCAGGAATCATTTCGATTTCGGTTCATGGGCGATGATGGATTACTGGACCTGGATCCCTATGGCAAGCTGCAACTGGCGCGCAACGGCAGCTGGGAAACCCTGTACGAACAGCCCCCGGTCGGTTTTGACCAGGCAGACGCCGCTTACCAGGCACCCCGCATGCAGGCTTACTGTGACCAGCTGCAGGCCTTCGTGGATTCGATTCACGGTCAACCTGGTGGTGAAGGAACCGTTGCAGATGGACGTGCCGGGGTCGCTGCCGTCCTGGCCATGCTCGATTCCTCGGCACAAAAACAAACGATCACGCTCTAGGTCCCGCTGCCCAACCGGTTCAACTGATCAACTGCAGCAGCTGCACGTAACCAACGCGAATCGTAAAGAAGCCGAAGAAACAGATCGCCCAGATCATGATCAGCAAACGCCAGCCACCTAACCGAATATGCGCTGGCAGGCGGTACCGATTGACATACGCCAGCAGGATGCTGTAGATGAACATGACCGCGCCGTTGAGAGCCGCTGTCAACTTGAACAACTGGAAGGCGCTGACATCAAAACCGACCTGTTCCAACAACAGGATGCCCGATCCCAGCAGGACCGTACCCCACAGGAACAGGTAATACAGCCTGCTTTCTGACCAGGTCGCATGGTCCCGCAACCAGGTCACCTTGACCAGGTCGGTCGAGATGCGACTGACTGCATCCAGGACTCCAAATTCCGTGGTCAACAAGATGATAATTCCCATCACCAGGAACACGTTCTTGGCAGCCGGACCGATCACCGAACCCACCTCGTTGGCTTCACCCAGCACAAAATTCATCTTGTCGCCGTACCGGGCTGCTCCTTCCCGCAGCTGCCCATCCTCACCATAAAAAGTGCTGTAACTGATCAGGGTCAACAGGACCAGACACACCAGGCACGTGACAAAGAAGCTCCAGAAATGCTCCCAGCATGAGGCCCTCCACCATCGCCTCCAGCGGGACCGATTCTCTTCGGTGTCGGGAAAATGAAAACCGACCGTCGAACTGGCTTCCTGTTGTCCGGTCAGCGGACTGGTAATCCGCCCGATATGATGGCCCATCCCATAACCCTTGTCCTTGACGTAATTGCTCTGGCCCAGGTTGGTCGTACCACCTGCCCCGGCAAAGGCTAAAGCGCCCAGCAAAAAGACGGTATCAAGTCCAGAATCGGCTGGTGGAATAAAGTTAGGAAAACCCACGGTCACCACCTGCCACCATTGGGCAACCACGGCATCCCAACGGACCAGCCAACAGGCAAGTACGATGATGAGCAACACCACCGCACTAACCAAGACGATCTGGATCTTCTCGACCGTTTCATAGACAACCGGGCCAGCCGTCAAAATCGCTGCACAAAAAAACATGCTGG
>JAYGDH010000467.1:0-1862 GCA_046583055.1 Pirellulaceae bacterium
CGGCCATCGGCGGTGACTGGAGCCGGATGTTAATCAGTGGCAACAATCGGTTCCGCGGACTCACCATGGACCGTGTCTTTGCCCTGCGAAATCCAGGCAAGAAACCGGTCAACCTGCTGGATGATTTTCTCGACCTGTTAATCGAAGAAGGCGGATCCGTGGCGACGGTCTATGCCCACCATACGGAAAAAGACATGAACCTGGCGCTTCAGCAACCCTGGTGTTCTGTCGGTTCAGACGGGTCTGCCTATGCCATCGAGGGACCGCTACGACGCGGCAATCCCCATCCTCGCAACTTCGGAACGTTTCCCCGTGTCCTGGGCCGGTACGTCCGTGAACGCCAGCTGCTGACACTGGAAAACGGAATCCGCAAGATGACGTCACTCAATGCTGCCAAGGTGGGTTTGACCCACCGTGGCATGCTGAAGGAAGGATATTACGCGGACATCACGATCTTCGATCCTCTTACCATCATCGACCAGGCAACATTTACCAGCCCGTTCCAGTATCCCAAGGGTATCACGACGGTCATCGTCAACGGAACCATCGTGATCCAGAAGGGAAAACATAGCGATGCAACACCGGGCCAGGTTCTCAGGAAACGCAAGCCCTGAACCAACGGGCCAGGAGGCTGCCCCCGGAGGTTATTTTCATGGTTCCCATGGCTTAATCACGACCACCGTTCTGCTAAAATACAGGGCCTTGCCACGGAGAATTACTTACCTGCACCCAACCTCGAGGTATTCTACTGATGAAAAACTCAGCCGCCTTACTTGCCGTTGGTATCGTATTGGCCTGCAGTTGTCTTTCCCAGGCCCAAGCAGCCGAGGTTCCCGATGGATTCACGGCGGTCTTCAACGGCCAGGATTTACAGGGCTGGCATGCCATCCCGCATTTCGACCACCGCAAGCTGGCTGCCATGCCCGAGGCAGAGCGAACAACCCAGTTGGACAACTGGATGAAAGAAGCACGCCAGCACTGGACGGTGGACAATGGCGAACTGGTCAATGATGGCAAGGGACCCTACCTGACCACGCATGAAGACTACGGTGATATCGAACTGTTGCTGGAATACAAGACCGTTGCCAAGGCAGACAGCGGTATCTACTTGCGAGGCACTCCCCAGGTACAGATCTGGGATTACACCAAGGCCGGAGGCAAGTGGAATCGGGGGGCCGACCGCGGCTCGGGTGGACTGTTCAATAACAACACCGGGCACCCGGGTCGGTTACCACTGGTCCTGGCTGATCAACCATTTGAAAAATGGAACCAGTACCGAATTGTCCAGGTCGGCGAAACCACCAGCGTCTGGCTCAATGGCAAACTGGTCGTTGACCGCCAACCGATGCACAACTACTGGGATCGCTCCCGGCCACTGTTTTCCCAGGGTCCCATTCAACTACAAACCCACGGTGGTGAAATCCGTTGGCGTAATATTTTCATTCGCAAACTTGACGCTGCGGCTGCCAACCAGATACTGGCAAACCAGGATAGCCAGTTCACGCCCGTCTTCAACGGCAAGAACCTCGACGGCTGGATCGGTGATGTGGAAAATTACGAGGTCAAGGATGGCGCCATCCTCTGCAAGCAAGGGCAGGGGGGGAACTTGCTGGTCAAAGATCAGCTGGAAGATTTCGTGGTTCGTCTCGAATTCAAATTGCCTCCCGGCGGGAACAACGGTTTGGCGATTCGCTTCTCTGGCAAGGGCCGGCCCCATGTCAATGGCATGTGTGAATTACAGGTGCTTGACTCGGAGCATCCCAAGTACGCCTCGCTGCAGCCGAGCCAGTACCACGGATCCGCCTACGGCCTGGTGCCGGCACACCGCGGTTACTTGAGACCGACCGGTCAATGGAATTACC
>JAYGDH010000478.1:0-3575 GCA_046583055.1 Pirellulaceae bacterium
GGCGTTGGTCAACAGGAACCGGCGACCACTACGCTGTTCTTCCTCGGGCTGCGACTCCTCGGGCTGCGACTCGTCGGGCTGCGACTCGTCGGCCGTCTGCTCCCCCGAAGCCAGCGCAACCGGGGTGGCAGCTTCCTTGGCCTGCTTGTCTACCTTGCCTGGTGCTGCTGCTGGATCGGTGGCCGTTTCTTTACCCAGGTCGATTCCAGAATCTGATTGCGTAGCCATAAGTGTGTCGACTCCGTCAGCAAAATGGATGAGAACTCATGAGGTTCTGGCCCCCTGTCCAGCACGTCTATTTCTGACGATTCCCTGAACCAGAGCACCAGTTTAAATTTTAAGGCAAAAGTCCTTTTAAGAGAAGTAATAACTGCCCCAGAAGTAGCAAATTATTCGCTGATATCAGTGCCCGTACGACATCCTTCCGCAAAACCGCTGCTTCCCAGCCCTTCCCAAATAACCCGTCCCTGGAAGGCTCATCCAACGAACCGTGAACAGGCGAGCTGTTTTCAGCCCCTGCCTCCCAGCCCACCAGGTATCGGAATTGCTCCATAAACAGCATCGGTTCTCAAGCAGCAACCAACTTAGACACTTTCTCGAAAATCCCGCGTGGCAGCGGATCAGCACGGCATCGCTGCCTGTGGAGCAGACTCAACAGGCCGTGATGCGGTCCAAAAAATATCGACTTGGACCTGTCCTGGGAGTGCGCCTTTGCAGTACAATCGAGGCTGATGAAAACTAACCAGACAGTTCATTGCCTGAGGATCCCACACGATGGCCAAGAGCAGGAAAAAAGCTGACACCGTACATCTCGTTTGTGAAGAGACCGGTGACTACAACTATATTGCCCGTCGAAAACCGGGTAGTGAGAAGCTTAAGGTTAAGAAATACAGCCCCCGCTTACGACGACACACCGTCCACACGGAAAAGAAGAAATAAGCGACCTGGCCCGGTTGCCGATTCGCCCCGGCCAAGCGGCAAATCCTTTCGATCTTTTCAGCTCTTGCAGTTCAGGATGACATGAGCAAGCGATGGCGCATCCAGCAGCATGATACCGATCGCATCTCATCGATCGTCGAGACGACTAGTGTTTCCCCCGTGGTCGCCCAGCTACTGGCCTCTCGTGGCATCACGGACCCTGCCCAGATCCGTGACTTCCTGGATGTCAAGCTGACCGGCCTGCGCGACCCGGCTGACCTGCCTGGTGTCCCGGCTGCCACCGACTGCATCTTTGCCGCCATGAAGGCGGAAAAACGAATTGTGATCTACGGCGATTACGATGCGGATGGCATGACAGCCACCGCGATTCTCTATCGCTGCCTGAAATTGCTGGGAGCCAACGTTGATTACTACGTCCCCAGTCGCCTGGACGATGGTTACGGACTCAATGATAGTGCCCTGGAAAAACTGGCCGGCCAGGATACGGCCGTGGTCATCACGGTTGATTGTGGAATTGCCAGCGTCAAGGAAGCGGAAACAGCCAAGCGACTGGGACTCCAGTTGGTCATTACCGATCACCACGAGTTTGCCGATCAACTACCAGACGCCACGGCAATCGTCCATCCGCGCCTGCCTGGACACGACTATCCCTTCCATGGCCTGTGCGGCGCCGGCGTGGCTCTCAAGCTGGCCTGGGCACTCTGCCAGCGAGCCAGTGATGCCAAGCGGGTGACCGAACGAATGCGCAATTACCTGATGACCGCCGTCGGGATTGCTGCCATCGGAACCGTAACCGACGTCGTCCCGCTCGTGGACGAAAATCGCATCCTCGTGCGACATGGATTGAACTGCCTGAAGAGTTTTCCTGCCGCGGGCATCGAGGCCCTGATGAAAATCACCAGCCTGGATCAAAAGCCAGAACTCGGCAGCGAGGATATCGGCTTTACCATCGGACCACGGCTCAATGCCGCCGGCCGACTGGGCCAGGCGCAACTGGGCGTCGAGTTATTGACCACTGACTCACCGGATCGCGCCAAGGCATTGGCCGAATACCTGCACGAACTCAACAGCAGTCGTGACACCCTCGAACGCAGCATTCAAAAGGCGGCCAACAAACAAATCAAGGACCATTTTGATCCGGTGCATGACCCGGCTCTTGTGCTGGCCGGACATGGCTGGCATGCCGGCGTGATCGGTATCGTGGCGGGACGGCTGGCAGAAAAGTACCATCGGCCGGTAGTCGTCGTGGCACTGGATCCGATGAAGATCAAACCGGGTACCGGCTCGGCTCGTTCAGCCGCCGGCCTGGACCTGCACCGTGCCCTGGGCGCCTGTTCCCAGCACCTGGTCACCCACGGAGGCCATGCGGCCGCGGCCGGCCTGACCATCGAGGAATCAGCCCTCGATGCCTTCCGAGTTGATTTCTGCGAGCATGTTGCTGAACAGGTCAACCCGGCCGAGCAGGTACCCGAGGTCATCATCGATGCGGAATCCCAGCTCAGTGAGCTGACGCTGCAGACCATGGGGCAAATCGAACAACTGGCACCGTTCGGGGCTGCCAACCCGCGGCCCGTGCTCTGTGCCAGCAACGTGGAAATCGCAGGTAAACCAAAACGGATGGGTAAGGGAGAGACAGGGCGACACCTGTCCGTGACATTCAAGCAACATGGGGTGCAACTGCGGGCCGTGGCGTTCGGACAGGGTGACTGGGCCGAGGAACTGGACCAGCTCGACGGTGCTATCGACATTGCCTACCGGCCGGTCATCAACGACTTTCGTGGACGTAGAACGGTTGAAATGCACCTGGTGGACTGGCGCCCCGCGCAACTGCCAGCCACGGTGGCGGACGAGTGAATTTACCGGCGATAGTTAGCCCTTTAAGGGAAACGACCCAGCGGGTAAGATAGGTTATTAATGACTTGATCGGTTCCTCAAGGACCAGTCAAAAGACGGGGCGTGGCTCAGCCTGGTAGAGCGCTGCGTTCGGGACGCAGAGGTCGCTTGTTCAAATCAAGTCGCCCCGACTGTTGAGAGCCGTTGTCAGTGATGGACAGCGGCTCTTTTTCGTTGACCTCCACGGGACTTACGTCGACCGTCTCAGGGTCTACCCCAGCTTGCCCATCGGTCGTGCAATTGTCAGTAAATGACACCGATTTACAGGAATTGTAAGTAGTTGGTGCAAACTCTGGTGCAAACTGGCGCGGGGCCCAATCGTGGGTTGCCGTGGCAGCCTGCCAAAAGACTTGCAGGCGCCGCCTGAGGGGCGAAGATGGGGGCTGTGTTGAATAATGTACTGAGGGGAATCATGACCAGACTGCTGGGTTTATTGCTGGTGATGGGGATGGTCGGGTGTGGGAGGAGCGAACCGACGCCAGCTGGTAATGCTGTGCCACCGTCGCCGCCAGAGAGCTCTCACACAAAGCCCGAAGAGACGCCTGTTCAATCGCGATCCACTGTTTTTCGCGCCGTCGGTAAGGCGACGACCTTTCACGCCGCAAATGACAACGGTGAGGTAGAGGCGATCGGCTTGGCAGGGGATCGCGCCACAGACGCTCTGCTGGTCCACCTAAAGGGATTGCCCAAACTGCAGGAACTTTGGCTCAACAGAGCCAAGATAACCGACGCGGGATTGGTGC
>JAYGDH010000661.1:0-9444 GCA_046583055.1 Pirellulaceae bacterium
CGTCTTCGGCATCCCGGTCTTTGCCACTGCCCGGACACCGGATATCAAGGTGTTGCATGCGGCCAACGTGTTGGCCCAGTACCTGGACAATGATGCTGACGGAGAGCCGGATAATGCCCAGGTTCACGCCATGATGAAAAAGAACAGGGCGGGACTCATGATGACCGCAACGGAACGCAGCTTCGAGCGACTCGATGTGCATCGGTATATTCCCGAGCGAATCTGGGATGCGATGATCATGCAGGGGCTTTTCGGCGAGGAGACCTTGCCCGGGTGGACTCGCGGCGGTCGGTTTGATGCGACGCTGGAAGAAGTACTGCACTTGATCACGCATGCCGGTTACGCACATGTGTACCCAGAGGTTTTCGGTGAAAAACCAGGCACGCAGATTGCCAAGGCAATGGACCAGGCGAGAGGCGGTCATTTTCGTCGGGTGCCTCGCAGCTACCCGGCAGGTGCCTGGTATACCTACGATGATCGCAGTTGTGATTACGGCTGCCAGGTCACCGAGTATACCTACTGGGGCCTGACCTCGATCCTGGGCGCCCAGGATTATCCCGGGCGTGGCCAGGATATCGGGCAGGAATGGCGGCTCCATACCCGGGGCCAGGTCAAGCAGCGTGATCCGGCACTTTATCGCTTGTTAACAGATCCCAGGTACCGGTTTCCGTCAATTCTTCCAGACGGAAAATACCGTCCCCAGCCTCGGCCCTCGAATTGATCGAGGCCAGTCAGCACAGTAGAATCGGTGGCAATCCAGTCCGGGCGACGTTGCCCGGTCCGGTTGTCCTCGACCCGCGTACTGATGCCCCTTTCAGCCAGGAGATTCCGAGATGATGTTGCGACTTCTTTCCGTGGCCACGTTCTTACTGGTTAGCAGTGTTCAGGTAGTCGTTCATGCCCAGTCACAAGCTCGGATGACGAAGGCTGACGTGGAGCAGCAGATCAAGGACCTTTCCAACTGGGGACGCTGGGGGAAGCAGGATCAACTGGGGGCTCTGAACCTGATCACGGCCAGCAAGCGAGTGCAGGCAGCCAGGCTCGTGAAACGGGGGATTTCCGTCTCGCTTGCCCGGCAGGCTGAAACGGTCGAGGCTGCGGATAATCCCAAGCCTTTTGAGCACCAGATGTTGGCCTGGGGAAAAGGGGATGGGCCATGGGCCATGGATAACTACAGCGTTTCTTATCATGGCCTGGCGCACACCCACATGGATTCACTCTGCCACCTGTTCTACGAGGGAAAAATGTACAACGGGTTTTCCCGCCAGCAGATCAAGGAACAGGGAGCCAGTGTACTTAGTATCCATAACGTGCGTGGAGGTATTTTTACACGCGGTATCCTGATCGATATTCCCGAGCTGCGTGGCTTGAAGTTCCTGGAACCAGGGGCCGCCATCTATCCCGAGGAACTGATCGCCTGGGAAAACCGTACAGGAGTCACCGTGCAGGCAGGGGACGTGGTCTTTATTCGAACCGGCCGCTGGGCTCGCCGTGCGGTCAAGGGGCCCTGGAGCGTTGAAAAAGAAGGCATGGCCGGATTGCATGCATCGTGTGGGAAATGGATCCGGCGGCGAGATATTGCCATGCTGGGAAGTGATGCGGCCGCAGATGTAATTCCCTCCCAGGTGCCGGGAGTGACGCATCCCATCCACGTTCTGACCCTGCACGCCATGGGAGTGCACATCTTCGATAATTGCGACCTGGAAGATCTAAGTGCCAAGTGTAAGGAACTGAAACAATGGCATTTCCTCATCCAGGCTGCTCCTATTCCCGTCAAGGGCGGGACCGGTTCGCCACTTAATCCCATTGCTAGTTTCTAGTTCGTGGCCGTGATGAAAAGGTTTCTGGAAGGAGTTCAACTGGCGTGAGTGATGAGAAAAAGCCCGCTGCAGGGGACCTGAGTCAGCACGTGATCCCCGCCGATGTACCGGTCTTTAATTGCCTGGTCTACGTGGGGCCGTCGCCTGCTGGAGGGGTACGAGCACGGGTCGCCAACCTGGCCGGGTTGCAGGTCGACGCCACCAGTGAACGCCAGGCCTTGACCCGCATCGTGCCAGCTTTCAAGCAACGGGTCAGCGAGTTCCTGCAGGCTCAAGCGGCAATTCCCTGGATCGAGCCGCCGCCTGAACCAGCAGCAGGTGAAGCGACTCGGTTCATTCCCGTGCACCTGTAAGGCTCCGCGGTCAGGGTCGTCGGCAGCCTGCTAGAGAACCCCACGCCGTTTTTCCATCATTGCCAGCGTGGATCGGACCTCGGTAGGCAGATCCGTCAGCAAGCGAGCCTGGCCGTAGTCGAACAGCGTATGGAAGATAGTTGCCATCAGGTCATCCGGTGTCTGGGGAGGACCGATCGGCGCTCCGCCATCACGTGTGGACTTGCCAATAACCTGGCCGTGTGTCAGACCTCCACCGTAAAGCATCAAGGGAGCGAGTTTGCCCCAGTGATCACGTCCACCCTTGGCGTTGATCTTGGGAGTGCGTCCCATTTCACCAACACAGACCAGCAGGATGTCATCCGAGAGTCCACGCTGGTCGCAATCCTCGATAAAGGCGGATACGGCATGGTCGAAAGGAGCGATGACGAGTTTCTGTCCCTCCGGTACCGCCACGTTATTGACGTCCGCGTGAAAATCCCAGACGAACTCCGAGTGAATGGTGACAAATCCACAGCCAGCCTCGCAGAGGCGACGGGCCAGCAGCAGTTCCTTGCCCAGCGTCTTGGTATGGGCGGTGTACCAGGGGATATTGTTGCGTTTCTTGTTGCCGTCGTATCGCCACTGTTCCGGATCATAAAATCCGCTGGTATCGTAACGAGCCAGGGTGCGGGGATCTTCCTTGGAAAGATCGAAAGCGTCGGCCACTCCCTTGGTAATCAAGTTCGCGGCCTGGGACTGCAGGCCGGTCAAACTCTCCATTTCAGCGAGGGCATCAAACTTGCGGCGAATGTCGTCCAGGTTGCTAAGCAGCGCACGACGATCTTCGAACCGATCCCGCGACAGGTTCAGATTCATGGCTTCCTGGAGAGGTCCTTTGCCGCCTGGCATGAAGGGCGTGTAGGCGCTTCCCAGGGATCCAGTGGCATCGTATTTTCCAAAGCGAGTGCCGAGTGTTTTCTGCTCGGAGTCGATGGATTGCGGAATGATGAACATGGAGTTTGGCAAACCGGTGACCGGGTGATTAGTGCCTGCCACGCGTGAATAAGCTGCGCCAATATTGGCGTTCCCCAGGTGAGGACTGACCACGGGATTGACCCCCCCGTGCCCCATGTTGGTCTGGTAATTACGGATCACCGCCATGCGGTGAGCATGCTTGGCCAGCTTTTCCATGGCGACCCCGAAACGAGTTCCGGGTACCGAGGTTGGCATGTCACCACCGACGCTGGCAATGCCGCTGGGTGCGTCGACCTTGGGATCAAACGTTTCGTGCTGAGTGGGACCACCTTGCTGGAACAGGAAGATCACGGATTTACCTGTTGCCGGCGAGCCGGGTGTGCCGGCTCCGGCACGAGCATTGAGCCATGGTAAGGCCATACCACCCAGGCCCAGGCCACCGATCTGCATAAAATGTCGTCGTCCCATGGGACGTTTACGCGAGATGTGATCGGAAAGAGTAAACATAAGTATCGCTCGTAGTTTGTGGTGAATATTTCCTAATTACCAGTTACCAAGCAAAACGCTTTGTATTCTTGCAGGCTATGCCAGCAGTCCCTTGACGACGTTACCGTAGACGTCGGTCAGGCGGAAATCCCGGCCAGCGTAACGGTAGGTAAGTTTTTCATGGTCCAGTCCGAGCAGGTGCAGCATGGTGGCATGCAGGTCATGCGTGTGGACCTTGTTTTCCACGGCCACGGCGCCTGTCTCGTTGGTCTTGCCGTAAGCCTGGCCACCCTTGGAACCACCACCTGCCATCCAGAACGTAAAGCCGCGGTTGTTGTGGCCGCTTCCTTTTTTGCCGGCCTCGGAAAGCGGTGTGCGACCAAATTCACCGCCCCAGACAATCAGCGTGTCCTTGAGCATGTCGCGATCCTTCAAGTCCTGGATCAGTGCGGCGATAGGCTTGTCGATGGCAGTACAGTTGGCCTTGATCTCAGCCACGTGGTTGCCATGTTGATCCCAGTTGGAGTGGCACAGTTCGATGTAGCGAACGCCGGACTCGGCCAGGCGTCGCGCCCAGAGACATTGGCGACCAAAGTCATCGTCGCGGCAACGTCCCGTGGCCTTGGTCTTGCCCACGTTGTAGCGTTTCAGGGTGGCTTCCGTTTCCCGCGAGACATCCAGTACCTCCGTTACGGAATCCTGCATGCGATGTCCAAGTTCCAAGGACTGGATAGCGCCTTCCAGCTGGGTATCCAACTGGCTCTGCTTGAGCAACTGGTGGTTCATGTCCTGGACCAGGTCCAGTTGCTTGCGCTGCAGTTCTGCTGTTAGCGGGCTGCCCGTGACGTTGCGAATCCCGGACTTGGCAATGTCGGCACCGACGTAGCCGATGGCTGTACCCTGGTAAACCGCCGGCAGGAAGGCACTGCCATAATTCTGGGCACCGCCGACGCGTGTTTCTGCATTGATGGAAATGAATCCGGGGAGATCCTGGTTTTCGGTCCCCAGTCCGTAGAGTGCCCAGGAACCGACGGAGGGTCGGGCAAAACGGAAATCACCCGTATGCAACATCAGGTACGACTGGGGATGATTGGGCAGGTCCGTATGCATGCTGTTGATCAGGCATAGATCGTCTGCATGCCTGGCCAGGTTGGGCATGCTATCCGCAATCCAGAGACCGCTCTCGCCGTGTTGGCTAAATGGAACTACGGATCCTGCCGGTCCCTTGCCAGCGTACTTTCTCTTGGTCGTGGGTGTAATGTTCGTGGTAACAACCTTGCGATCGCGTGGCTTGTAATCGAAGGTGTCTGCCTGGGCAGGGGCGCCTCGCATGCAAAGGAAAATCACGCGCTTGGCCTTGGCCGGAAAATGAGGTGACTTGAGTGCCAAGGGGCCGGGTTTTGCTGAAACCTGTTCGGAAAGGAGCATTGACAGAGCCATGGTGCCAAAACCAAGCGATGTGGATTTGAGCAAGGCTCGTCGTGAAATGGATGGAGGTGTCAACATGTCGGATCCTTTGGTGTAACTACCTGCGATCAAGGGAGGTATCGAAATTCACTGGAGACAAACAGGGCCTGGCAAAAACTGGTCCAGGCGGTTAATTGTTTCTGGTCAGCGCTTTCCGTGTCGGGAAGCGCTTGCTGGATTTCCTTGACAAACCGCAGGGCCTTCTGCTGCTCGGTCGAGGTTGGCAACCGTGACAGCGCAATCTGGTAGGCAAGTTCTATCCGTCCATTGTCGTCATCGGAATCCTGCAGGAGACGCTGTGCAAATTCCCCCGATTTCTCAATAACAAACGGGTTGTTCATCAGGTAGAGGTCCTGCGCCGGTACGATCGTCACGTTCCGCTGGCCCACGACCAGGCTGGGGTCTGCCACGTCAAATACCTCCAGCACCTCGGGTAGTCCGTTGCGGAGGATCGGTAGGTAGACACTGCGATGATTACTGGGTTTGTGAATCTTGTCCGGCGTGAGACCATCCTGGATGAGCTTGCCACCATGCATGGTGACGACCGAACCCTGCGGGGGATCCAGTTGAATCGTTCCGCTGGCCGCCAGGATCGCATCGCGAATCACTTCCGCATCCAGTCGTTTTCGGGAATGTCTCCAGAGGTAGATGTTGTCGGGATCCACCTGGTAGTTCCCGGGGTGGTGTGCCGCGGAGAGCTGGTAGGTGCGCGTCAAGACAATTCGTCGGACCAGGCGCTTGACCGACCAGTTATCTTCCATGAAGACTGCTGCCAGGTAGTCAAGCAGTTCGGGATCACTCGGTCGGGTACCGTTGACGCCGAAATTGTCAGGCGTACGGACGATGCCGATTCCCAGGAGATGCTGCCACACGCGATTCGCCATCACGCGGGCTGTGAGCGGGTTGTCAGGACTGGTTAACCACTCGGCTAGTTCCAGGCGGCCACTTTGCTGGTCATGGAAGCGAGAAGATTCCGAGTCAGAAAGCACGGTGAGTAGGCGTCGCGAGATGGGACTGCCCTTCGGAGAAACCCCCCGCACGTAGATGGGAACCTCGGTGACCTTGCCCGTGTCGCGAATTCCCATGGCAGCCTGCGGGCTGGCCACGGAATTGGCTCTCAGTTTCTTGAGTTTGACAGCAAGCTTTTTTTTCTCCAGGTTCAATTCCTTCAGGCGTTCTTTTTGGTCGGGAGTTAGTGATACGGGTTTCTCACCCTTCTTGGGCCGGGGACGCATTTTCTTGATCTCGGTGGCGACTTGCCTTTGCCGCTTGGTCACCTTTGCTAACTCGGCTTGCCACTGCTGAAAAGCTTTATTCTGGACCGGATCATCGGAGACGAGCTGATGAAGCCCCGTGGCGGGAGCGCCGCCCATCGAATTGCCACCGCCGCCGTAAAGCGTTTGGCTGCTGGCAAAAATGCCAGCCAAACCGTAGTAGTCGGTTGTCGGGATAGGATCGAATTTGTGATCGTGACAACGCGCACAGGACACGGTCAAGCCCAGAAAGGCACGGGTAGTGACCTCGATCTGGTCGGCTGCGATGTCCGGAATAAAGCCGCCCCGCTTGCCACGGATCACCGGCTTGGAAGCCAGGGCCAGGAACCCCGTGGCGACCAGGTTTGCATTTCGTTGCTCCGAAGTCTCGTGGGGTAACAAGTCGCCGGCAATCTGCTGGGTGATAAAACGGTCGTAGGGCGTGTCCGCGTTAAGGGCATCAATGACGTAATCGCGATAACGCCAGGCATGTGGGAAGGTGGCGTTGCGACTGTTTCCGTTGGATTCGGCATAGCGTGCCACGTCCAGCCAGTGTCGCCCCCAGCGTTCACCGAACTGCGGAGATTCCAGTAGCGAGTCGACAAGGTTTTCCAGGACACGCTCCCGTTTGCTGCTGGTGTTCAACTGCTTGACCCATTCGGCTAATGGTTCAGGGGCAGGAGGCAATCCAATGAGATCCAGGTAAAGTCGTCTTACCAGTAGCTCAGGACTTGCCAGCCCAACGGGCTGAAGTTTCTTGGCTTGTAAGCGAGCAGCGATGAGGCGATCGATACCGGTCGTGGACCATGCTGCGTCTTTAATGGTAGGCAAAACAGGTTTTTTAACCGCCTGGAATGACCAGAACTGGCGGCCCTTCTCCAGGTCAATATTCGATTCTACGGCCGTGACACCATCACGTGGGTCCGGTGCTCCCATCTTGATCCACCTGGAAAAATCAGCGATCACGCTGGCCGGTAATTTTCCCTTGGGAGGCATCTCCAGATCTTCGTGACGCAAGGCGGAAAGCAAGAGACTTTTTTTCTCGTTGCCTGGGACCACGGCCGGGCCGCTTTCGCCACCCCGACGGATGACATCGCGATCGTCCAACAGCAAACCACCCTTGAGCTTGCCATTGGCCTGGGCGGCTGTCGAATGGCACTTGTAACAGTGTTGCACCAGGACAGGACGAATCTTGTTCTCGAAGAAATCGGTTCCCGGGTCACCGTAGGCGGAGCTGGTTACGGTCACGCAAAAATATCCTATCACCAGGAGTGAGAGGATGAAAAAGAGAGTGTTTTGCGGTCGCTTGGGGCGGGAAGAAATAGGCATGCCGGTGGGGTGGGATAGAGATCGATATTAAAGTGAAAACATAGATTGATTATAGCTTTTCGAGCGGGGATTTTCCATGAGAGTTTCCTTCACGGAAAACGCCTCTATATGTGTGTCAAACGCCGGTCCAGCTGGTTCTGTGCCGGGGGACTCGCCTGGCGTCCACCACCTGGAGGCCCGCTCGCGAAATCAATCAGCCGTAACTAGACCTGGTAGCCACTGGCTCGCAGGATCGCCTCGTGAACCGCCAGCTCGTGGCTCAGTGGGTAATCGGTCTTCTTTTCCTCGCGAAGAATGGCAGCCATGTCCTGGAAGGCACTGATAAAAATGCCAGGGCCCTTGGGTAACGTGACATCCTGGTAGCCTTTCTGGTAGTCTCCCTTGGGGTGTTCCAGCGCGAGCCGAAAGGAATTTCCTCCCAGCGGGCGCAGGTCAAAGGTCCCGAATTCACCGCAGACGGTGAATTGTCGCCGTTGGAATCCCTCGTACTCGATGAGCGTGCTGCGGACCGAGGCGATGGCATTCGGGTAATCGAAAACAGCCAACTGGTTATCGACCAGCGGGTCCTGGCCCGGGTGGGTCTTGCGACCATAGGACGTAATCTTTTGTGGTTTGCCCAGGACGCGGATCGTTGCATCAATCACGTGGCAGCCGATCTCGAACATGGAGCCACCGGCGAACTCGCCCAGTTTCTTGCGGGAGTCCGCATTGACCTTCTTGCTCATCACGCTGTGAACTTCAAAAAGGTCTCCCAGCCAACCGTTGGCAACGGCCTGGTAACAGAACTGGAAGGCGGTGTGGTAACGGTAGATATATCCCATCTGGAGGTGAAGCTTGCGACTTTCCATGGCGTTCAGTAGCTTCTGGAAACCGGCCAGGTTTTCCCCGGCTGGTTTGTCGAGGTGGATGTGCATGTTGGCCGCTGCGCAACGCTGAGCCGTGGCCAGCAGTTGCGGGACCTCGGTCTCGACCACGACGGCCCGGAGCCCCGGGGTATTGAGTAGCTGTTGCTCGCTGATCAACTTGACGCCCTGGTATTGGTCTCCCAGGGCCTGGCGACGCTGGGGGTTGTTTTCCACGATGCCCACGATCTCGAAGTCGTCGGTCTGTCGTAACTGGGAAAAAACCCCTGATGCGTGGGCGTGCCCGGTGCCGATTTGCCCGATCTTGATCTTTGCCTTGCGAGCGGCACTGGTGATTCGAGGGGTGGCCATGCCGAGACAGGTAGTGGCGCCGGCGGCGAGCAGGAAATCACGACGAGCAATCGTTTTCATGGCAGAACTCCTGAGGAATGAAATGGTGAACGGTTAAGGCAGTTCGCGAATCCGGATGTTACGGAACTCGATCGGGGAGCCTTCCGCTTCCAGGCAGAGGTAACCGCTGGAGGGTACGCAATCACTTCCCCCGGAGACTTCCTCGCCGTTGACCCAGAGTCGGACCTCGCCGTTAATGGCACGGACATAGTAATGGTTCCACTGGCCGACACCCTTGCTGAGATTCTTGCGAGGAAAGCTGCGCCGTCCATTGGGAGATATCGGAGGGAAGGGCTTCATCGTCGATTCACCCACGGCGAAGACATCACCGTGGGTAGTGAACCAGTCGGACTTCTTGCCATTATTCTTTTCAAACCGTGTCGCGTATCCATGGTCAAGTGCCTGAATTTCAATACCACTGCGCGGTAACTGCCCAGGCTTGAGGCTGGTCAGGGACTTTTCCTTGACCCAGGCAAAGACGCCGGAGTTTCCGGCTTCCTTGAGGTGACGCCATTCCAGGACCATTTCCAGGTTCTTGTACTGCTTG
>JAYGDH010000564.1:0-3580 GCA_046583055.1 Pirellulaceae bacterium
AGGCCATCGAAATCATACTTCTGGAACAGTTCCTCGATGACACGGAACTTCATCTCACGAACCTCGGGGACCGCGAAGTTCAAAGCCGTCTTGAAACTCTTTACACCACCGTAATCCTGTTCACCGATCATCCACCGGGGGTTCTTCACCTTGAAGGTCGGCATCTCGTCGGGAATAAACGAGTCGTGAATATCGTTAATACGAAAGGAATAGAAAACATCCAGGCCTCGCTTACGAGCTTCTCGAACGACCACCCTGGGAGGATCATTGCCCTCATCGATCCACTTATCGATATAGGTTCGTGGTTGTCCCGACCGAACCCCGGTTCGTTCCAGTACCTTGCTGTCATAGTTCGCGGTATTCCCGCCGGCACCATCACACCAAAACAGCACCTCGACATGGCTTTTCTCCAACGGACCAAACAGGTTCTCCAGCCACTGGTTCAGATCACCTTTTGCATCCTTGGCAACAGCATGACCATCGCAATTGAAGATCACGCGGTAACGGCGTGGGGCCGGCTGCTTGTCCGCTGCAGACAGGACCGGCAGAAAGGCCGCGTAAAGAAACAGCGTGATCAGGCAGCCAACCTGGCAAGATTCTAGAGAAGACGGGACGCGGAAAGATTTCATGCTTTTCTCCTGGCAGGACACGTCAAAAAACCGTGGGCCACTTCACGACAGCACTGATCCTGGCAAGCATCTTACCACGCGCGGCAAGGCCTTAACATCATGAACACCTGTGTCTCAGCAGGTCGCCTGGAAGGTATTTCCCGGGCGTATCCTGCGCGCTGGCCACATTTGCTACCGGCAGGATATGGATTACACTCGAGGTTATTCACATTAACCAAGCCAACAGCCTGCCACGGGTTTCCAGCCCCTCGGCTCGTGGCACCTTTTCTCAAACCGGAGTCCCCGATGAATCGTATTTTCCTGGTATTCGCCATAGCTTGCTCACTGGTCGCCAGCATGCCCCAGTCGCAAGCTGCCCAACCCAACATCCTCATCGTCACCGTGGATGACATGAGTGCCGATTCAATGGGGACCTATGGCTGTCGCCTGGAAGGGACCTCCCCCAACATGGATGCGCTGGTTCGCTCCGGGACGCGATTCCAGTATGCCCATACCCAGGTTGGCAACTGCATGCCCGGCCGCAACGTGATGTGGTCCGGTCGTTACCCGCACAACAACGGTGTCGAGGGATTTGTCCAGGTCCCCGATGCCAAGCACCCCCACCTGGTCGACGTCATGAAAAAAGCGGGGTACTACACGGCGATCCGTGGCAAGACCAGTCACTCCACGCCCTACACTCCCTATGCCTGGGACGCCGTGATCGACACGGATGCCGACGGTAACAAGTACCACATCAAGGATCCGAAATCCTACGGCGAGGCGACTGCTCGCGGCATCAAGGCCGCGGCCGAGGCGGGCAAACCGTTCTGCCTCATGGTTAACATTTCTGACCCCCACAAGCCGTTCTATTCGCAGGTCAGGGGAAACAAGAATGCCAGGGATCCCCACGTGCCCTCACGTATCTTTACCGCGGACGAGGTGCCGGTGCCTGGATTCCTGTTCGACGACCCGGTCGTGCGGCAGGAATTGAGCCTCTATTACTCGTCGGTACGTCGCGGTGATGATTGCCTGGGAGAGGTCCTGAAAGCACTGGCCGCTTCCGGCAAGGAGGAATCGACCGTCATCATGTTCCTGTCTGACCACGGAATGCCGCTGCCATTTGCCAAGACCCAGTTGTACCACCACAGCACGCATACCCCGCTGGCTGTCCGCTGGCCGGGCGTCACCAGGCCCGGCACGTTGGAAAAGAAGCACATGGTCTCGGCGGTCGACCTGATGCCGACCCTGCTGGACATTGCCGGTATCGAGCATCCGGAGGGTTTTGATGGTCGTTCCTTTGCCTCGATCCTCAAGGGAGAAGACCAGGACGATCGGCAGCACGTGATCAAGGAATACAACGAGAACGCCGGTCGCTCGCGTGACCCGATGCGGGCTGTCCAGACCAAGAAACACCTCTACCTGTACAATCCCTGGTCCAATGGCACTCGCGTATTTGCCACGGCCACCACGGGAACTGCTACCTATCGCCAAATGGCCAAGCTGGCACCGACCAATGAGAGCCTGGCCGAAAGACTGGAAATCTACCGACACCGGGTGGTGGAAGAATTCTTTGACGTCGAAGCGGATCCGGACTGCACGGTCAACCTGATTGCCAGTGAAAAGCACCAGGAGTTGATCCAGCAGCACCGCGACCGCCTGATGGCCTGGATGGTGAGGACGGGCGACTCCATGGTGGTCATCTACCGTGACCGGGACAACGCCGAGGCACGCGAGGCGTTCGTGCAGAAGCAGGAAGCAGAAGCTGCGGCTCGCAGCAAGAAGAACAAGAACAAGCCGGCCATCAAGAAAATGAAACTGTTCACGGTCACGCTACCCGCGTCCGTCGTGCCCGGGACCGTGGCCAAGCTGGTAATCAAGCACAAGTTGCCAGCCAACCTCGGGCCACAGAAACTGCATGTCACGTTGATCGAGGGAAAGGGCAACAAGCGTGTGGACCGGCAGGTCCATCGTATCCAGGGGAAGGGCCAGCTGACGGTTGAATTCAAGGTGCCCGCAACGGTCACCGATGGGGTGGTCCGATTTGCAGCCTTTGTTGGCGATGACTTCCAGTCGAACATCCAGCACTACAAGACCGACCCGCTCAAGGTCAAGTAACGGATGACCGGCTTCCTCTCGACGAACACGGCCAGGGAGCAATGCCAGCCACTCGTGGAAACTATTCTTACGCCTGGCACAACGAAACACAGCTCTTTCAGGGCAGCGTGAACAACCTCTAGCCCAAGCACTAGCGGGCGGTTGTCCGGTAACGCTCCGAAAGTTCTTGCGAAAGCACCTGGATTTCAGTGTCCACGGAGAAATCGATCAGGCTCAATAATTCAAGTGCTTCCTCTTTTTGCTTGGCCTTGGCTTTTTCCTTGAGGGCCTTCCGATTGATGATATTCGCCCGAGACACCCCCAGTCTTTCCTTCTGGATCCTGGCCACCCAAGCGTCCCATTTGTCGAAAATCAGCTTCAGGTTAGGATCATTGGCAATTGCTTCTGCATGCTTGCTGCGAAATTGAGTATGGAAAGCCAAGCCACGCTGATAAAGTCTGAACATCTTGGCTTTCAATGGAGCCAGGACACTGTTGTAGTAGGAACGGGCAGCACTTTCAGCCGCGGAAGCCGCGCTCCTGGCCGCTGAAGCAGAAGCCTCTAATGCGCGTAGTACTTCCTCTTCATCGTTGATCTCATCATCTATGTCTTGCTTTCGGTCATCATCATCTTCATCGTTTCGGCGTGAACGCAGATTATCGATCACTCGATCCTGAGCAGTCGCTCGGGCGTCCGCAGCATCAGCCCTACCGCGAGCAATGCTTGCCTGGCTGTCCAGTCTCTTATATTCCGGATAATGCTTGTTATACTCCGCTTCGGTCAAATTGTATTCTTCGAGAAGCGGCAACCAGGTGACCTCGTATTCCTTGTTCGCTTTCGACACCAACAATTCAATCCGTTAGATCGGAAGAGCGTCG
>JAYGDH010000574.1:0-3397 GCA_046583055.1 Pirellulaceae bacterium
ACAAACACACCGATATGCACCTGTTCCTGCTCGGCAACCAGGATTGGGTCATCGAATCGCTGTCTTTCGAGACCCGCGAAGGGGATACGCGGATCAAGCGAGATGAGTATCTCGAACTGGCTCGAACATCCATCCCCGACGATCCACTCCCCGCCATCGGCCTCGCTCGACTCGCACAAGCCCAAAACCAGACGACCCTGGCCATCGGACTGCTCGAAAATGTCCTCAAAACCGCTCCCGAACAACCCGAAGCCTCGGCGATGCTCGGCCTGATGCTGGCTCACACCGGCGACTCGCAGAAGTTCCTCGAGTGGGATGCCAAGGTGCCCGCAGAGGCAAACCAGGACGCTCGGACCTGGTTCGCTCGAGCCGCCTGGGCCACTCGACTCGAAGACGATCCGGTCGCAGCCCGCTGCCTGTGGGAATGCCTGAGCCGCGATCCCAACCACCTGCCCGCCAATATCCAATTGGCTCAGTCGCTCGACCGGCTCGGACAATCCGTCGCATCCACCCGCTTCCGACAACGTGGTCAACAACTCTCGGAACTCGTCACCCTGCTGCGTGGATTGGCCGGAGATCCACGATTCAGCGAGGCACGGACCGACCAGAGACTTCGACGAGTGGTCGAGTTGAACCAGAAGCTGGGCCGTGCCTGGGAAGCCGCCGCATGGGCCATGGTCGCACTCAGAAACAACCAGGGACTGAAGTGGGCCACGGACGAGCTCGAAACACTCCAGCCGCATATCGAACAGAAAGACTCGCCGCGAACAATCCGGGCAATGACCCCGCTCGCCTCGGTCGACCTGTCTGGACTCCCCATGCCCGAATGGAACTCGGACTCGGCCACACAATCTGTCGCCGACAAGACGTTTCAATCACAGTTCGGCCCGATCGCCTTTCGCAACGACGCTCAATCCGCCGGACTCGAATTCCTGTACTACAGCAGCCGAACCCAACAGATCACTGCCAGCCGGTTGCCCGAAACGATCGGAGGCGGTGCCGGTGTGGTCGACTTCGATGGCGATGGTTGGCCCGATCTCTACCTCGCCCAAGGCAGCTACCGACCCGTCGCCGCCATCTACAACGCAACCCGCACACCGGTCGCTCGGCCGGAAACACCGCCTCGAGATCGACTGTTCCGAAATACCGCCGACGGACGGTTCCAGGACATCACGCTCGAGGCCGGCCTCGAGCAAATTGGCTACGGACAAGGAGTCACCGTCGGTGACGTCAATAGCGACGGGTTCGCCGATATCCACGTCGCCAACGTCGGAGGCAATCGGCTGCTGGTCAACAACGGTGATGGCACCTACAGCGATGCCACACGCGAAGCAGGAGTCGCCGGTGACGATTGGTCCGTCAGCTGCGTGCTCGCCGACCTCAACCAGGACGGATTGCCCGATCTCTATGTCGTCAACTACCTCGCCGGAGTGGATGTCTTCCTGCCGTCCTGTCCGCCGAATTCCGGCAGTACACGTCCCTGTGGACCCGGCGACTTCCCCGCCGCTCAGGATCGACTCTATATCAACTCCGGCGATGGCCACTTTCGTGACGTCACAGACTCGAGCGGAATCGCACATCCCGAAGGCAAGGGACTGGGTGCCATCGCCGCCGACTTTGACGGCAACCAACAACTCGACCTCTTCATTACCAACGACACCCGACCTAACTTCCTGTTCCGCAACCGGGCTGCGATCACGTCCAAGAACCTCGCCCTGATCGAAACTGCACCACGGACCGGCGTCGCGTTCAGCGACATCGGAGAACCCGAAGGCTGCATGGGGATCGCCGTCGGTGACGTCAATGGCGACGGAACACTCGACCTGTTCGTCACCAACTACACCAGGCAATCCAATACCCTCTACGCGCTCAAACGACCTCGCACATCCGACTCAACCCAACCCGCAACCGGACCCGGCTTCTTCCTCGATCGCACACGTTCGGCCGGACTCTTCGACGATGGCTTCACACTGGTCGGATGGGGCACCGAATTCCTCGATGCCGACCTCGACGGTGACCTCGACCTGCTGGTCACCAACGGACACATCCCCGGACACGTCCACGAAGGCGAACAACTCGAAATGCCGCCGCTGTGTTACAGGAACTCCGGACTCGGACAGTTCACCACCGTCGCACAAAACCAACTCGGGCCGTACTTCACGAAGAACTACATCGGCCGAGGACTCGCACGACTCGATTGGAACAACGACGGACGCCCCGATGCCGTGATCACCCACCTCGACTCGCCGCTGGCACTGCTCACCAACACCACGCCCAAGACCGGCCACCACCTGGTGCTCAGACTCGTCGGCATCCAGTCGTCTCGTGATGCCGTCGGAGCCACCGTGACCGCTCGGGCTGGAAAACAGGCCTGGGTCGTGCAACTGACTGCCGGAGATGGCTACCTGGTCAGCAACCAGAAACAACTCGTGATCGGAACCGGACACGTCACCCGACTCGACAAACTCACCATCCAATGGCCCTCCGGACTCGAACAGGACCTCGGAGCGGTCGAGACCGACCGCACGCTGAAAGTCCTCGAAGGCCGCGGCGCCTGGGTTGTCGATCGGAAGAACTGAGACGCCTGCGAAACGAACGGCTGCTCATGAACCAGGCGACTTCGCAGAACCCCTGTCGACTCGTGCCGCTGTATCGGCAGGATGGAAACTCGGATGCCGCCAACACCCCGCGCAAACAGACCCGCTGGCTACCGGCTGGTGGATTTCAGAACCGGTAACCGAAATGCCGTGTGCCCGCCGCAGACGGATCTGGCTCCGACGCGACGCTTTGGATTTGACAAGCACTTCTCCCATGCGGCACAATGGGCGCAGAACGTTCTCTCGTAGGGTGGGGGTTCTCTCCGCTCTGGACTAGTCGTCAACAAATCCCGGTTTCCAGAAAAGGAGGCATCGCCAACCCGGGTTCGGGGCGGTCACCGCGCACCATTGGCGCAACATGTGATTGCATACCGCGAGGAAGCAGTCGGACAAGCACGCTGGTTGAGGGGAATCCCACGGCCCTGGCTTGGCTGTTTTCGGCAACCTGGTTCACCGTGAACCACAGACCTGCCTGTTGAAGGACTCCACTCCAATAACCCAATCGGTCGACTTCTTTCTCGTTCATTCCGTGGCAACACGATTTTCGTCCGGAATGGGATTCGAAGTGGAGCCAGACGTTATCACCACATCCTTGTTCAATTCATCCAGTTTTTTCGGTGGTCACAAAGTCGTCCCCCAGCAGGACTGCGAGCGATCTTCCGGTTGCTCTCGGACCGGCCGGCAGGCACAGGATCAGTTGTTCCGAACCCGAGGGTTCGCAGGACAACCGAAACGGACTTCATTATTTCTGATCAGAATCTTCTACTTCTCTCTTAGTTGAATAGGACTATTCCCATGAA
>JAYGDH010000038.1:0-24458 GCA_046583055.1 Pirellulaceae bacterium
GCACCAAGGTACTGAGCCCGGACAGTGCACATGGAACCAATCCTGCCAGTGCCCAGATGGCTGGCTTCGAGACCATTTCCGTAAAGAGCAACGCACAGGGACTCGTGGACCTGGATGACCTGGAAGCAAAACTTGATGACCAGGTTGCGGTGTTCATGATCACCAACCCCAACACGCTGGGCCTCTTCGAGGAACAAGTGGCAACCATTGCCGACCGGGTGCATAGCCGGGGAGGACTGATCTACCTGGACGGCGCCAACATGAATGCCATCCTGGGAATTACCCGCCCCGGTGACTTCGGTGCCGACATGATGCATTTCAACCCTCACAAGACATTCAGTGGCCCTCACGGGGGAGGTGGACCCGGTGCGGGGCCAATCTGTGTAGGTGAAAAACTCGCACCCTATCTGCCCGTCCCCGTGGTTCGGGAGCAGGACGGCAGCTTTTACCTGGAAAATGAGCGGGAAAAATCCATCGGGAAAGTTCGCAGCTTCTTTGGCAACGTGGGAGTTCTCATTCGTGCCTATTGCTACATCCGCACGCATGGACCAGACGGGCTGAAACGAGTCGCCCAAAATGCCGTGCTCAACGCAAACTATCTACTCAAGCAGATTCAACCCTTACTACCGGTTCCCCACGGAGATCGCTGCATGCATGAATTCGTGGCCAGTGCTGAGCCACTTGCAAAATCCAAGGGACTGAAACAACCGGCCCTGGATCTCGCCAAGCGACTTCTGGATTATGGCTTTCATGCTCCCACGATTTACTTTCCCCTGACGGTTCATGAAGCCATGATGATTGAACCCTCGGAAACGGAAAGCAAGGATACACTGGACTGCTTCGTGAAAACAATGGAAACACTTATCCAGGAACCTGCAGAAATACTACGTGAAGCGCCGCATGAAACTCCTATTCGTCGTCCCGACGAAGTCAAAGCTGCTCGAACACCCATCTTGAAATGGCTACCGGAAAAACTGGACGCTCCCGAAATCTCCGATTAATTGTGACGCCTGCTGACTCAGGCAGTTGGAACATGGCTGTTGACCAGGCCTTGTTGCAGTCCGTGCAGTTAGATCGTCAGCCCTGTCTGCGACTCTACCAATGGAGTGAACCCACCCTTTCCCTCGGGTATTTCCAGCCAGTGGCTGATCGTCAACAGCATCCACCAACCCTGGCCTGTCCCGTGGTTCGTCGGGCAACCGGTGGTGGTGCCATTTGCCATGACCGGGAAATTACTTACAGCCTGGTAACACCGGTCGAGATACTCGCTCAACAAGACACCAGGCAACTCTACGGCCTGGTCCACCAGGCCATCATCCATGAACTAGCACAGCAAGATGTGACCGCCACCCTGCGCCCTCCTGTAGACCCCACGGCCACCAACAAGGAACCCTTCCTCTGTTTCCTGCGAAAAACAATGGGAGATATCCTGATCGGTACGCACAAAGTGGGAGGTAGTGCGCAACGCCGGCAACAGGGCATCATTCTCCAACACGGTAGCCTACTCCTAAAACAGTCTCCCGCTGCTCCGGAACTGAAAGGTATTGAAGATCTGACTCAAAACTGCCTGAATCTACAGCAATGGTCTGACCGGTGGTGCCAGCGGCTGGCACGGCAACTGGACCTGCATTTGGTCCCCGGAGAACTAGACGACAAACAGGCAGAAATGGCTCGCACCATCGAAAAATCTCGATTCGACTCCAATTCATGGACAGAGCGCCGATAAACAGGGAAAACCGCCCCATTACCTACCAACCGTTACTACTGGACCAACGAATTGACAATAAATCTGAGTTGCCTCAGTTGCATCAATACCGGATATTTTGCAATAATAACAGGACGTCAATGCGGAGTGACATATACTTAGACCCTAGAGGAAGTTTGGAGGAACACGAGTAACCAAATCACAAGCCTGCTAACTGTTCACCGCATCTGAACAGCACCACTAGAAAAAGTTCTTATCCTTTCCTTTTCTTTACATGGCTTGTTGATCACCAGGCATTAAAGCCCGGTTTTATGGTTTCGTTCACCTCCCAATTTCCGACTTAATGCCATTAAGTCCTGGTATAGGTTTTGGTCATGAAGCTAAAACTAAAAGTGCTGCAAGGTGCGTCTGCTAACCAGGAAATAGCCGTTCCTGTTGCTAAGTTCCTTATAGGCCGTGGCGAAGAATGCCACTTGCGCCCCAAAAGTCCGGCGATCAGTCGCCACCATTGTGTTATTCTCACCGCCAATGGACAGGTTGCTGTCAAAGATCTTGGTAGCAAGAACGGGACTTTCGTCAACGATCAACGTATTGAAGGCCTGCAAACCGTTAATTCTGGAGATGTCGTCGCATTTGGTCCACTGACCTTTGAAATCGTCATTGATCATACCCTGGGCGGTGTAAAACGTCCCAAAGTACGTGATATCGCTGATGTTGCAGAACGGACACAGAAAGAATCTCTCGCGGAAAATGATATCGCCAGTTGGCTCGAGGAAGGTAATGTCACGGCAGAAGGTAGTCGACTGGACGATACTTCGACCCGACACTTTAAAGTTACCAAAGAGTTGCTGGACGAAAGCGCGGATGAGGGTGCAGAAGATTCCGGTGATACGACAATCATGTCGGCCCCTGCACTCGATGAAACCACGGCAGATCCCCAGAAGAAGAAAAAAAAGGAATATGGCAAACTGCCGCCCCGCAGCGCCAAGAATTCGGACAGCTCCCAAGGTGCGGCCAGCGATGCTATCAAGCAGTACTTTAACCGTGGTTAGTACAGATCGCTGCAAAAGCACCAGGCGGCCCGCCGCTAAAACCTTCTGACCTGTCGAACGTAACGGTCACCCTCAGCACGCCACCTCTGCTTCCGTCACGCTGGCGGAATCCAGCACGTCCATGCTGCGTGAAATAAACAGCCAACTCTTGGCTACATACCCATCGACATAACCGGAAAAACCGTTTAATCCGCAATCTTTGCCTAAACTGCTTATATTGCTACAAACTAATATTTTACCTGTTCGGTAAATTTTAACAGCCGCTGGCGACGATCATTGCTTTCAGTAAGCCAACGATGTTTTTCTTTCTGGGAGGGGTAGACCGTGAGTAAAGCGATTATTTCTAGTGCTAAAGCCGAAACAGCCAGCCGCATTGACGCCGATCACCGAATTGCCTGTGATCCAATGCACGTCACAGACACCGGAGTACAACTTAGCAGCAAGCAGCCGCGCCGTCGCCACATTGACCCCACCACCTGTGAACGCGATTACACAATCCAGGAACGTGAATTCATGATCGCTCTGGACAAGTACAAAAGATCTAGCGGCCGCATGTTTCCAACGTGCAGTGAAATCCTGGAAGTCATTCGTAACCTGGGTTACGTTCAGTGTGATCTTCCGACAAATTCCGCCGGTATCGTCACCAGAGACACTGGGGTTCAGATGAGCCCGGTATCAACAGCATAGGGCTGCGATTCACCTTACACCCAAGCTGCCTACGCACGAAAAACGGGATGTCTCACAACGAGGCGTCCCGTTTTTTTGTGTAATTTCGCCTTTAAAAGGTGGTTTACCAATCCGATCTTGTCATCAACCTGCATTGCGGGTACTCTCCCGCACCATCTGACGGATCTCTTCCTTTTTGAAAATAGATCAATTATGGCTGTTTTCTTGGCTGGCTGCATTGCCCCTAATTCCCGGCAATCCGGGATAGGTAGCGTCTATCGTTTCACCTCGGGTTACTGGCCCCTCATCGCTTTACTGGTCTCCCTGGCCGGATGCGGCATGAGTGCTCACGGGTTGAACACCCAGGGTGTCAAGTTCTTCCGACAAGGCCAATACCAGGCTGCCCTGGGACAATTCCAGCGGGCCATGACGGCAGACCCCTACAATGCAGATGGCTATTACAACACGGCCTCGGCCTATCATCGCGAGGGCATAGAGCGTAAGGACCGGCAATTACTCGAACAGTCAGAGACACTCTACAACCAGTGTCTTGACTTCGATCCCAACCACGTGGAATGCCATCGTGGATTGGCGGTTTTGCTCATTCAGACTGATCGCAAGACGGCAGCCTTTGAATTCATGAAAAAATGGGCCATCCAGAATCCCAAGAATGCCGAGGCACGAATCGAGTTAGCCAGGCTACACCATGAAGCCGGCGACAGGGAAACCGCGTCACTGCAACTGCAACAAGCCCTCTCGCTTGATTCACGCAATCCACGTGCCTGGACGGCCATGGGGCATTTACGAGACGAATCGGGAGATACCGCCCAGGCCCTAGCCAACTATCAACGTTCTTTCGCTCTCAATCGTGAACAACCGGCTGTTGCCCATCGAATCGCTGCCATTTCCCAGAGCCTGAAGAATTCCAATACGACAACGACAGATGGCGATACGCGGATGGTCAATTCAGGATCAACGCCACCCCGGTGACGCTCCAGGTCGACCATTGTCCGGGATCATTCCTCCCATCTCACTGACTTCTCGCCTGTCCCAACAGCAAGCTCCTTCTCAATCACACCCGTTGGGCGTAAAATTGCGGCTACAGGCAACTCATTTCCTCTAGGCTCGAATCGCAAGACAGACCATGGCACAACCGCAGCGCGCGTACAACTTTTCAGCCGGACCGGCTACCTTACCGTTACCCGTACTGCAACAGGTGCAGCAGGAACTGTTATCCTACGGGGAAACCGGTGCCTCGGTCATGGAAATCAGTCATCGAAGCCCAGCATTCCTGGATATCCTTGATTCCGCTCGTAATCGTCTACGCAGCCTATTGCAGATCCCACCCAACTACGAGATTCTGTTGCTGCAAGGGGGAGCAAGACTCCAGTTTTCCATGATTCCATTGAACCTGTTATCGTCGCGAGAGGACGTCGCCGATTACGTGGTCACCGGGGCATGGAGCGAAAAAGCTCAACAGGAAGCTGCCAGGGAGGCCCAGGCACGAGTCATCTGGACCGGGGAATCTTCTGGCTATGATCATCTCCCGAAATGGGACCAGCTGGATTTTACCCCTGGAGCAAAATACGTCTACATGACTTCCAACGAGACGATCCAGGGCGTCCAATTTCCTTCCTGCCCACCGACAGAGAACATACCTCTCGTCTGCGATGCTTCGTCCGACCTGCTGTGTCGCCCCCTGAACATGGAATCCTACGGCCTGCTCTACGCCTGCGCACAAAAAAACCTGGGACCAGCGGGGGTCACCATCGTCATCATTCGTGACGACCTGCTACAGCGCAGCCAGGATCATTTACCCGGTTATCTGAACTACCGCTTACATGCAGAGCAGAATTCGCTCTATAATACGCCACCGACATTTGCTATTTACCTGCTTGACCTGATATGTCAATCCATCCAGGAAAATCATGGCAACCTTGAATCACTGCACCAACTCAACCAGGAAAAAGCTGGCCTGCTGTATCAGATCATGGACGATCACCCCGATTTTTATAGCGGTCATGCGAGACGCGACTGTCGCTCCATCATGAATGTCACCTTCCGAATACCTTCAGAAGACCTGCTCGACCGTTTTATCCAGGAAGCTGCTGAACACGGCTTAACGAACCTTAAGGGACATCGAAGTGTCGGAGGTATCAGGGCATCGATCTACAACGCCATGCCGCTCGATGGGGTAAAATCCCTCGCCGAATTCATGCTTGACTTCCAGAATCGTAACACCTGAAAACCGGTCGTACCCTTTTGACGATTACCAGGATGCCGTCACAACTTTTTTTATCGTTTCTTCGCTGAGTATTCCCCATGACACGAATCGTTGTCCTTGACTCAATTGCCCCGGAAGGCCTGCAACTGCTCCAGGATGCCGAGGACATGCAATACGAGGTCCAAACCGGTCTTTCCGGAGATGCGTTAAAAAACGCTCTGGCCAATGCCGAGGGAGCGATTTGTCGCAGTGGAGTCCAGGTTGACGCCGCGGCGCTGGACGGAAATCGCTCCTTGAAAGCGATCGTCCGGGCAGGGGTCGGAACAGACAATATCGATAAGCAGGCTGCCACACGACAAGGTGTGGTCGTCATGAACACGCCTGCGGGAAACACCTTCAGCACAGCAGAGCATACATTTGCCCTGATGCTCGCCATGGCACGAAATGTGGCCCCCGCCTATCGCAGTCTTTGTGACGGTCAGTGGAATCGCAAACAACTCATGGGAACGCAGCTTGCGGATAAAACCCTGGGAATCATCGGACTCGGAAAAATCGGCCGGGAAGTCGCTAAACGAGCCCAGGCCTTCCAGATGCGTGTCGTTGGCTACGATCCTTTCCTGGGGAACGAACAGGCCACGCGACTGGGCCTCGAACTGGTTAGCAATGTCAAGGAAATGCTGCCGGAAGTTGACTTCCTAACGGTTCACACCCCGTTAACTCCCGAAACCCGCTCCCTGATCGGCAGCGAGGAAATTGCCCTGATGAAACAGGGAACGCGATTGGTGAACTGCGCACGGGGCGGCATTTACGATGAAGCTGCCCTGGTCGAGGGAATCCAAAGTGGAAAACTGGCTGGCGTTGCCCTGGATGTCTTTGAAAAGGAACCCTGTACGGAAAATCCGTTATTCAACCTGCCAGGCGTCATCTGCACCCCGCACCTGGGAGCCAGTACAGACGAGGCTCAGACACAGGTCTCCATGGAAGCGGTCCATCTCTTGTTGGCTTTCTTCCGCACCGGTGAAATTCGCCACGCGGTCAACGTGGCATCCATCGAACCGGCAACCTTGACCGCGTTACGAGGATATCTTGATCTTTCCTTCCGACTAGGTGTTTTCCTTTCCCAATGGCACGTGGGGCAGGCCAACACCTGCCGACTGGAATATCGCGGTGAAGTGACCCAGGAAGATACCCATCTACTGACAGCTTCCTTCTGTGCAGGCCTCCTGGAACGTGCCCTGTCCGAAGATGTCAATATTATTAATGCGGAAGTCCTGATCCGTGAGCGCGGCATCCAACTCATCGAAGAAAATCATCACGAAATGGGAGCTTTTAGTTCTTCCATAACCGCTGAACTGGCTGGCGATTCCGGAAGCCACCTGGCGGCAGCAACCCTGTTCGGAAATAACATGTCACGCTTGATTCGAATCGGTGACTACCGACTGGAAACCTACCTCGACGGAAACCTGCTGCTCTTCACACATGACGACGTACCAGGAATCATTGGTACCGTGGGTAGCATTCTCGGCAACCACCAGGTGAACATTGCGCAAATGACCGTCGGACGAGCCGGTGAACAACCGGGCGGGACCGCCATCGGTGTCTTGAATCTTGACACCAATCCACCTGAAGCCGCCCTGCTGGAATTAGCGGAGCACCCGTCCATTCGCAGCGTCCAAGTAGTACAGCTGCCGGATTCAGGCGAAATCCCGTCCTGGCTACCCAACTAGGGCATCCGCTGCAGAATCCTCGCAGCCACTTGAAATCTGTTTCAACGAGGGACATACTACTACCCTTGTTAGCTGCCGTATTTCACCCCACAGGATCGTGAAGCAGACTAGCAAGCTTCAAGAGATCTAATTTTCCATAAGGACATTTTCAACATGTCACGACCCAATGCAGTAACTTTCAAGGGAAATCCTTTAACCCTGGCCGGCGAGGCCGTCCAGGTTGGTCAGCCTGCACCCGACTTTACCGTCCATTATTTTGAAGATGGATTGCACCCGGTTACCCTGGCAGACCTCCAGGGCAAGGCAACGATCATCAGTGTTGTTCCCTCTCTCGATACTCCCGTTTGCCAGATCCAAACCAAGAAATTCAATGATGAACTCGCGGCCCTGGGAGACCAGGTCAATGCCCTGACTATCAGCCTTGATCTGCCTTTTGCCCAGGGACGATTCTGTGGCGATGCAAAAATCACCAACATGCGAACTGGCAGCGACTACCAGGACCGATCCTTCGGGACCAACTGGGGAATGTTAATCGAAGAACTCAAGCTGCTGGCACGTGGCGTCTTCGTGCTCGATGCACAAGGTACCGTCACCTACACGGAAACCGTGCCAGAAGTCGTCGACGAACCGAACTACGATGCAGCCCTCGAAGCCCTCAAGGCCCTGCTCTAGAACAGGTGCTGGCCGTCCCTGGCTACTTTACCCAGGGGCGGCTGACCTTCTCACTCCAGAAACCTAGGAGCGACCCTCAAGCTGGCGTTTCATGACATCACGGGCGGTTTCCAACGCCTCGGAAATCTTCTCTGGCTGCCGCCCACCTGCCTGGGCCAGGTCCGGCCGACCGCCACCCCCCCCACCAACGATCGGCGCGACTTCCTTGACCCAATTACCGGCACTGACCCCCTGGTCAATAAGATCCCGGGTCACACCTGCAACCAGCAGGACCTTGCCATCATCCGCTACCGCCGCCAATAACACGGCAATCGGCTGAAATTGTTTTCGCAACTGATCCACCAACTGACGCATCCGATTCGGATTTGCCACCTCGATTTCCGTCACCACCACGGGAACATCATCGATCAGTTCCGCCGTTTCTTTCAGGGTATCCGCGGAAATTTCTTCGCTGTTAGCAAGGACCGCTAGTTGCTGGCCAAGTTGTGCTGCCTCTTCCTGCAATGTCTGAATACGATCACCCACGTCAAACAACGAAACGTTAAGAATCCTGGCCGTTCCCCTGAGCGCGGCTCGCAACACGAGATAATCGGCATCGGTCTCCGATACCGTTACCTGCTCCGACGCTTCAACGGCATCCGCCGCTGATCCTGCCGCCAGTTGCTTCTTCAGGCTGCGCACACGCTCCGTTAATGATCGTGTCGCTTCCGCCACTGCTGACACCGAAACACCCAGCAATCCTGCTGCCTGGCCCATGACGTCAGTTACCTGTGCCCGGTAAGCCCGCGACCGTTCACCCGTGAGGGCGACTATGCGACGTGTGCCTGCTGCAATTCCTTCCTCGGAAACGATCTCAAAAGATCCGACCTCGCTGGTGCTTTGCAGATGCGTGCCTCCGCATAATTCCTTGCTAAATTCTCCCATGGAAACCATGCGAACCGGATCCGGATACTTCTCTCCAAACAACATCATGGCACCCGCAGCACGCGCTTCGGCCAGGGGCAGGGTCTCCCAGCGAACAGGCTGGGCATCGGTAATCCGCTCGATCACGTGCTGCTCGACCTGGTCCAACTGCGACTCCAAGACAGGCTCGAGATTGGTAAAATCAAAGCGCAACCAGTCGGCATCCACCTTGGACCCCTGCTGTTGAGCATGGTTACCTAGAGCACGCTGCAGTGCGTAATGAAGAATATGCGTCGCCGAATGGGCACGTCGAATCGCATCCCGTCGTGCCACGTCAACGTGTGCCATGGCGGTTCCACCCGCCTCCATCTGACCTGACTTCAGGACCCCATGATGGAGCAACAGGTCTCCGTCTTTTTGCGTATCATCGACTTGAAATTCGAACCCCTCTCCCTGCAGGCGACCGATGTCCCCAACCTGGCCCCCCGCCTCTCCGTAAAACGGTGAACAATCAAGCACCACCTGGACATTCGCCTGCTGCACCTGGTCCCAGGCATCCGTTAACTGCGCCCCATCCTCTCCCTCGACCACGATTGCCTTGACCACCACTTCCAGTTCCGTTGCATCGTATCCCTGGAATTTCGTCATCTGCAGAGACCGTTTCAATGACTCAACAGGACCCGTCTTGAACAGTTCAAACTGCGCTCGCCCGGACTCGATGCCATGTTGTTCCATGGAGGCTCGAAAGCCATCCCAATCAAACATCAGGTTGCGATCCACCGCCATCGACTCCACCAATTCAGGTGGCACCCCGTAGGTCTGGTAAAGATCGGCCGCACTTTCTCCAGGCACCCGTAATTGCTGCCTAGACTCGATCTCCCCAAAAATCCGCTCGATTCTTTCCAGCCCGGCATCAATGGTTCCAAAAAAAGCGTTTTCTTCCTGCTCGATAACCTGGGCCACCCGGTCTACCGTTTCTGTCAATTCGGGATAGGGGTGTTTCATCATCTCGACCACCTTGGGAACAAGTTGATGCAGAAAGGGCTCACGCTGACCCAACTGGTGTCCCTCCAGTACCGCGCGACGTAACAAACGCCGAACCACGTACTTTTCCTTGTTCGGTCCCGGGTAAACATTCTCGTGAATCGCGAACGCACAGGCCCGCAAATGATCCGCAATCCGCCGCATCCGACGACCGGAATTTGTGTCCGCCTCGTAAGGTGCTTCACAGATTTCGCTGACAGCTTCGACGATCGGTAAAAGGATATCGATATGATAATTCGTATCTTTACCTTGCAGCGTTGCAGCGGTTCGCTCCAAGCCCATTCCCGTATCGATATTCTTGCTCGGTAACGGCCGCAGATTGTCCGGTGGATCTCCCACCCGGTTAAACTGGGTGAACACCAGGTTCCAGATCTCGACAGACTCTCCCCTGTCATCCAGGTAAAAGATCTCGCTGCACGGTCCACAGACGCCGTCCGGCCCACTCGTGGGTGCCCCTGCCGGCCAGAAATTCTCGTCTTCATCAAGACGCATAATCTTATTGCTGGGTAAACCAATCTGCTCATGCCAGATCTCTGCTGCCTCGTCATCATCTTCGTATACCGAGACCGTCAAGCGGCCCGAATCGAGTCCCAGCCACTTCTTTTCCGTCAGGAATTCCCAGGCCCATTGGATTGCCTCGGTCTTGAAATAGTCACCGAAGCTGAAGTTACCCAGCATTTCGAAAAAGGTATGGTGGTAGGCGGTCCGGCCCACGTTCTCGATGTCACCGGTGCGCAGGCATTTTTGACTGCTAGTAGCCCGCGAAAAATCAAGCTTCACTTTTCCCAGGAAGTGATCCTTGAACTGGTTCATCCCAGCCGGTGTAAAAAGTACCGAAGGATCCCACGTGGGAACCAGTACATCACTATTGCAGCGAGTATGTCCCTTGCTTTCGAAGAAACTCAGGTACATTTCACGCAGTTCATCTGTTTTCATAGCGTATCAACCAACCTCTTCCACCGGGTTTCTCCACCTTGCGAACCACTCGAGCCGGCCAAACCTGCCAAGGGGACTAGCCCCTCGCAAGCGAGCATTCCGTGGAAAGCCGAGAATTGTTTCCAAACGTCTCATGATAACGAGTGTCCCTGCGGTGGGCCAGTCGACGGTCCTGGCCTCGTCCGGTAACCGGCACACAGGGGTGGTACCCAACTCTTAGGGCGCCGCCACTTCACGCATACCCTGCTCACCCTGCCCCACGGTCAACCTCACCCGTACGGGACCATCCAGTTCGGAAACCACTCGCAGGAATTGCTCGGGCGTTGAAATGCTCTTGCGGGCTACCTGCTTGATAAACTCTCCAGGCCTCAGGCCCGCATTCCAACTGGCTGAGCCTGCTTCGACGGAGACGATTGCAACACAGCCCAGGGGGTCTATTTTATGGCCATGCTGCCGAAACATTGCAGGTGGTAAAGCCGTGGCATAATCAACCTGCAGACCTCGCCACCTTGGATCTGCCTGTTGCGAGTAAGCCGGCCGAGATGTTTCCACGTACTTTTTCGAAAGCACCGCATTCAACGAGATGCTACGACCCGCCTGCTGTAAACTTGCACCCCGCTGCACACGCAACACTACCTCGGCCTGGACTGGCAGTTGACCCAACTCTCGAAACAGTTCCATCCGATTCTCAACCCGCTGGCGGTTCACATGCGTGATAATATCACCAACCAGCAAACCAGCTCGTTTCGCCGGCGTCCCCGGAACCACATGTTCCACTCGGGTCCCCACGCGTCCCCGTTGTCTCCATTCCCATGAAAGATCCTCAGGTGCCACACCAAGGAAACCTACCTGGACTTTTTTTCCCGCTTTCAGTGTCTCCAGCGTCCGCCGAAACATCGCGTCCACTGGAATAGCGTAACCGGCCGCTTTTTCATACCCATAGAGGGCCGCCTGCGATGTCAGCAAGCCGACCATCTCACCACGCAGGTTAATGAGCGCACCGCCGCTGGTCCCCAGGTTTAACTTGACATCCGTCTGGATGAGCGTGCCAAAATGATGCAACGTTTCACGCTCGGGTTGATTGGCCAGCAACTTTGGCCGCGGCGCGGCCTGGCGCCGCAGGTTGGCCACGATTCCCCAACTAGCGCTGACTTCTCCATCGCGTGCAATCGCATAAGGATTCCCCAGGCCAACCACGATCATTCCCTTCTTAAGCTGTTTCGCATCTCCCATGGCCATCGGTGTTAAATCATTAGCCTTGATCTTCAACACGGCCAAATCGGTCCACGGGTCACCAGCCATGATTTTCTCGGCTCGTTCCACGCCCACCACCTTGTAGGGTTTCCGGCGCACCCAGACGTAGTAGTCATTCTTTTCGGGATCTCCCAGCGTATGATAGGTAGTCACGATCAGACCCTGGCGTGAAATGACCACCCCAGTGCAATACTGGTTGGGTACGAACTCGGGACTCGTCGGCGACGGTCGACCGAACTTCAAGTCGGCGGACTGTCCCAGCGGAACTACGTTTCGCAGCGCATCGAGCGGGCCTGGCACCTGGCGACCGGTATCAGTTCTCCGGCGCACCCGCGCGATAGCTACCACGGAACGTTCTGCCCGTTCAATGGCCGTCACTAGCCCCTGTTCCAGCCGCTGCGCCCATTCCAGGGCCGTCGGGGAACCTGCCGGAGCCTGGGCGTGTAGTGCCAGCGGGAAAACCAAAGTCATCAGCAGCGACATGCAAAGACGCCTCACCGCTGGAGGGGCCGTCTGCCTGCCGATATTCTGCCTGCCGATATTCTGCCTCATCCACGTTGCTGGCTTTGCCATTACGCTGCCCCTTTCGGAATCACCACCCGCGTTATTTAATTCTTGCGAACACGTGTGGCAAGTCGAAAAAGCCAATGGCCTCAGGCACGCCAGTCTTACGCGACTTCCTCGGCGGGTGCTGCCGCCGCTACGGCATCCACATCCACCGCTACGGCATCCACATCCACGGCTGCTGCTGCCACCGCTGCTGCCGCTGCTGCGGCCGCTTCTTCCTCGGGATCCACTGCATATCCGCAGGCAATCAAGACCTTTGCCCTAATCTCTTCGGTCAATTCTGGATTTTCAATCAAGTTTTGCCGGGCTTTCTCTTTCCCCTGGCCCACGTATGCATCATTGTACTTGAACCAGGCCCCACTACGCGAGACGACGTTATGGGTAACTGCCAGGTCGAGGATGTCCCCCTCGTAGCTGATTCCATTGGTGTGCATCATGTCGAACTCCGCCACTCGAAATGGCGGGGCAACTTTATTCTTGACAATTTTGCCGCGAACGCGCTGGCCCACGACCATTTCACCCTCTTTCAACTGTCCGATACGACGCACGTCAATTCGACAGGAACTATAAAACTTCAACGCTCGACCTCCCGGAGTTGTTTCCGGGCTGCCGAACATCACACCGATTTTTTCACGGATCTGGTTAATAAAGATCACTGCAGTCTTGCTCTTGGCAATCGCACCGGTCAACATTCGCATCGACTGGCTCATCAAGCGGGCCTGCAAACCAACATGCCTATCGCCGATTTCACCATCCAGTTCCTGCTTGGGAATCAAGGCTGCTACCGAGTCCACGATAACAACATCGACAGCATTGGATTTCACCAGCATCTCGGTAATCTGCATCGCTTCTTCACCATGGCTGGGCTGGCTAACCAACAGGGACTCCAAGTCGATGCCCAGCTTTTTACCCCAGTTAGGATCAAAAGCGTGTTCCGCATCGATCATAGCGGCAATGCCGCCGTTCTTTTGGGCCTGGGCGGCAATGTGAAGCGCCAAGGTGGTCTTACCACTCGATTCCGGTCCAAACACCTCGATCACACGACCACGCGGAATACCAGGTCCACCGAGGGCCATGTCCAGGGAAAGGCAACCGGTCGAGATTCCCTCGATAGGTCCACGCCGATCACTACCCAAGGGCATGATCGAGCCTTCACCAAATTTTTTTTCAATCTGCTGCAAGGTCGTTTTCAACTGTACGTTGGCTTCGATCTTCGCAGCCCCTTTCAACGAGGCAGCCGCTTTGCCCGTCTCTGACTTCTTGCGTTTGGACTTCTGGGGGTTTGTTGTTTTTGCCATTCGATTTACTGCTTTCGATCCATCTAGTTTTGTATCTGCGACCATTATTGTACTCCTTTATAAAAACTCGGGGGGTCCTTGCAACCAGTAAATGACTGGCCCCGTGTCTTTGCAGTGTCATTAGTCCTGCCCAAGTTGCCCAAGGAATCCGGGTGGCTGAAAATTCACCAGCCCAGCACCTACTACTGAACGCCTGAACACTATAACGACCCTCGGCATTTTCCACAAGGTCAATCCACTTATTCCCTGTTATCGCAGGGGCGCGGGACACGTCTGGTCACGCCGCTGGAAAAATATCCAGGAATTTTCAAGAGCCCGATTGCCTTAGTGGAATCGTCGCCAATCGCTGGTATTGTGGTTCATCTCGACCTAGCTGGTTGGCCACGACCACGACCTGGGATACCAAGCAGGTCACTGTCGGACCGAAATTGGCCGTTTGCAAGACTTCTACCAAGGCTCCGGAGGTCGCCACGGAAGATCTCAGGCGTCCCAGGGTAACGTGGGGATGAAATTGCCGATGTTCACCACGAAACCCTATCTGCATCAGGGCTTGCTCGACCTGCTGCTGTACTTGGAACACCGCCTCTTCACCTGCCCCGACACCCATCCAGAGACTACGTGGTCGCTCGGCACTGGGAAACGCACCTACGTGATCGCAAACGATTTCCAGCGGTTCACAACCTGCCACGGCCGAAGTGACTCGCTGACAAATCTCTGCCAATTCGATCGTTGGCACTTCTCCCAGGAACTTGAGGGTCAAGTGCAGGTTTTCTGCGGCTGCCCATTTCACGTCGACACCCGTCTCACTGAGTCGATGCATCCACTCAGCTGCTAACTCTTTGACAGCAGCCGATACCGGCAGGGCGACAAAAGTCCGCGTTCTATTCATGAAAGGTACTACTCCACCCGTATTGAGACTCAGCGTGGTCCGTTGGATCCTGGCAAACGAAACTGCAAATCTACAGGGACTCCTCGTAAAGTGGGCGACAATCTTCCAGCCGAGTTCCCTGTTCATCGGTCACAGCAATTTGTTTTCCACCCCAGATGGAAGCTCCAGCATGGCGCCCGTCACGGCTCAGCAGGAACAACTGCAGGTTAAATCGTGGTCGTCCCTGCTCATCACAATCAGCCGGTGCCACGTGATCCACAATGCGCTGAACCACTTGCCGCCCGGCCGTTTCCACATCCGCTCCCTGTCGCAAATACTCAACCGCTGCAAACGAGGAAAGGTTCTGCAGATTCGCTTCTCCATGACCAATGCTACCGCAACACCCTCCCTCTTGATCCACGTACAAACCTGCTCCCAGGATCGGGGAGTCGCCCACGCGGCCCGCGATCTTGAAAGCATGTCCACTGGTACTGGTCGCGCAGGCCATCGCTCCACTGCTATCGATTGCCGAGCAGTGCACCGTACCTCCGCTCCGATCCTGGTCACGGGCATAAAAATGTTTCCGGTACCACTGGCGAACGTCCAGGTCGACATCTTCTTCCGGAGGTGATTGCCAGTCATCCTGCTGTGATCGCATCCGTTTCCAGTACAACCACATCCGACGCGATTGTTCAGTCAACAGGTTTTCTTCTGGAAACCCGTTAGCCAGGGCAAACTGCAATGCTCCTTCCCCAACCAGCAGGGATCGCTGAGTCTGTTCCAGCAGACGTTGAGCGACTTGAGTTGCATGGCGAACCGAACGCAGGGCGCCCACGCCCGCGCCCCGGTGCGTCCGACCATCCATGACCGCCGCATCCAGTTCGACCAGTCCATCTTCGTTGGGCAAGCCTCCATAACCAACCGTGCGATCCTCAGGATCGTCCTCCACCACGGTTACCCCGGCCACCACGGCATCCAGGGGAGACTGCCCCTGCTCGATACAGGCGTAGGCACGCTCCGTTGTCTGGAGTCCGTTATGAGAAGCGATCGTCTTGATGGTACCCATGAATCACCCGGTGCCTTGTTGAGCGACACGTACCTGTCGGCAAAAAAGAACATGTCGGGGCAGGCTAGAGAATTCCCCTGCCGACTCCCAGTTGATACCATAAATGACTTGCCACTTGCTGCCCATCCCCAACTCCCGGTTCCCTTTCACGAAATTGTCCGTCCCATGAAGTTCCTGACCACCAACTCGCTACGATTTTCCCTGCTCCTGTTGCTCCCCGCAATGGCCACAGCAACCGACTGGAACCAGTGGCGCGGTCCGCAACGAAGTGGCGCAACGACCGAAGCGCGACCCATGATAGAGACCCTGCCGGCAGCGGGACTCCAGCCACGCTGGATCGCGGTGACCGACATTCCCGCGGCCCGTTCCGGCGGCTGGTCCAGCCCGATTGTCGCCAAGCAACGAGCCTACCTATTCACTCATCACAAGGTGAAGCTGGGTGAGGGCAAACTTGGCAAGGTCCAGTTTCCTTTCCTGCCCGCGGAAAAACGGACCGGGATGACACCTGAAGAGTATGAGGCTTATGAGCGCCAGCGACGTAATGAACAGGAAACACGCAGTAATTTTTATCGATTTGACGAAGTTCTCTACTGTCTCGATGCCAGGACCGGGAAACCAGCCTGGACCAATAAACGCAGCAGCCGCTACACCCGTTTTCCACAATCCGGCTCACCAGCCGTGATTGGTGATTCCGTACTGGTGCTGGGAGCGGGCCGACTGGCTCGCTGCCTCAATGCCCGGGATGGCAGTGATCGATGGCAAACGAAGTTACCAGGAGATTTCCGAGATCAACACATGCAGTCCTCTTTCGCCGTCGTGGGTAAGGTAGCTGTCGTGCTGTGCGGCAACCTCTACGGGCTGGACCTGGAAAATGGAGCCGTTCTCTGGCAAGCCGGCGAGTCCGAATCACGCCAGTTTCACAGTAGCCCGGTCACCTGGAACTCACCCCAGGGCCCCCGGGTGATTGTCAACGTCGATGGCCGCAACACCATCTGTGTCGACCCGCAATCCGGTGAAACGGCCTGGCAAATTCGTTCCGATGCAAACCATTCCACCCCGGTAGTCGCCGGCAACCGGCTGCTGACGTACGGCAGCAGCCGCAAGAAGGGGCTTCGTTGTTACCAACTTACACCGAAACAGGCAGAACTCTCCTGGACCTACCAGGGAACCGCGGACCCGGGATCCAGTCCGGTCGTGGTAGGCAACCACGTTTACGTGCAGGGAGAACGTCGCTTGGCCTGTGTGCAGCTGGATACCGGTAAACAGGCCTGGATGACACAGCTGGATCTCAACAAACCTCGTTACACATCCCTGGTCGCCGTCAACCAGCAAATTTTCTATGTCTTCGAGAGTGTCATCTCCTTTACCGCCGATAGCCATCGATTCCAGCCCCGCATCCAAGCTCGCATCAACAAACAGGGACTGCTGGCAGAAGAGACCACATTTCGGAAGCAATACCGGATCGATGAGCTGGAAAAAACAACCGAGGGTCAAAAAGAAGCCGAGCAGATCTGGCGCAAGGAATTTGCCAACGGCCCCCTTCCCTGTGCTACTCCCGCTGTGGCCGACGGCTGTCTTTACGTACGGCTCAAGAATGGATTAGCCTGTTACGACCTGAGCATCCCGTCAACAGGCCAACCGGCCAATTAATCAGGCAGCCTGCCGTCGCCGCTCCTTGCGTCGCTGGCGGCGAACTCGCTTGTGTTCTGCGCGACTTTGCTTGTTGCGAATTCTCTTGGCCTGTTGATCAAGCTCCTGTCCGTCCTCATCAAAACAATCCTCTGCAGCTACCGGTTCCCTGGTCTTTTCCCGTAACTCATATTCATCCTCGACCGGTACCGTGTCGATGCCTGCCGCCTCTTCAACTGGTTCCTGGACCTGCTTCAATTTCACTTTCTTTGGCGACACCATTCCCTGGGCCTCACGAAAGACCAGCCTGGCTTCCATCCAGATGGTGCCGGCCAGGGTCACATGACCGATCAGCAGCAGCATGCCGCTGGTCAGCGGAGCGGCCAAAACAGACTGAACCCAGCCGATCTCGAACTGCAGCAACATGACCATGGCATAAGCCGCCACCGTGGGCACCCAAAAACAATTGGTCCAGTAACTATCACGAACCTCGATCGACATACGTGTCCCCAGGACAAGCCCTCCCAACGAGATCGCGATCAGCCAACCCCAACGAAATTCCTCCGCAGAGATCGCAATCGGCAGCGCAGCAATCGCACCCTGTAACGATTGGTGAATCCCGGTTGCTGTCTCCAGGCTGGCCAACACGCACCAGGCAGCTAACCAACCCCAGAATCTGTAATAACCCCGGTAATCATCGACCTTGTGCCGACGCAACAGGTAAACCATGCCACTGCCGGCAGCAGCCACCAACAATAGTGCACTGGAAAACCAGGCGGCCAGCGTTCCCGGACCTTCTAGCGAGAAACGATTTGTGTCCACCGTGTCAGACAAGGAACCGTACGCGGAACCCAAATACAAACCGTAAACAGCGGAGGCGGCCAGCAGTACCAGCAGCAACCAGGTTCGCAAACGCTGCGGTATCAGATCCGTCAGGCGTGGCTGATTTTCAAGTAGCGCAGCAGCACTGTAGCCACCTTGATCTACCGATCTCAACGGACAGAGCGCAGCCTGCCCAAAATCGCCTGCTGTTTCCTCGATCAACGCACGACGACGACGCTCGTCTCGCTGTCCACTCCGTCGGAATTGCATTAACTTCCACCCAACCCTGGCAAGAAATCCCGTCCAGATCCGCCGATAAAAGAGAGTCCATCCTCAATCGATCCCTGGTTTTACCTAATCCAATTTTCGGCACCCGGGGCCACCTATCTCTACTCTCACTCGCTGAGCTAACCCAAGAGCAGAAAGAGATCCTCCCTGGAAACTGCCTGGCGCCCCTCCATTGCCCAGCCCGGTAAGAAACCCTAACGATTATGACGTTCGTAGGGGCAGGCTTCAGCCATCCAAACCAACCGCGAAGAAGCACTAATTAACCGAAAAATCAGCGACGCAAGGATAGCCTGCATGGAAACCAGCCGCTCTCGTTGGGGAATTGCCACTGGCTGATACTTGCGGTATGCTCTTTGGTGGCCTGCTGATATGAGCGACAGTATCGTGAACACCCCGAGCGTGTCGGCAGCAATTTCAACCAACAACCGGTTTCACCGAAACAGACGAAAGGTTAAAGCAATGGCTTACGAACTTCCTGACCTGTCCTATTCTCATGACGCCCTGGAACCACATATCGATGCCCGCACGATGGAAATCCACCATGGCAAGCATCACCAGGCCTATATCAACAATGTTAATGCCGCTATCGCTGGTACCGACCTGGAAGGAAAAAGTGTTGAAGACCTCGTGAGCGACCTGGAAAGTGTCCCGGAGGAGATTCGCGGAGCAGTTCGTAACAATGGTGGCGGACACGCTAACCACTCGTTGTTCTGGAGCGTCATGGGACCGGCTGCAGGCGGAACCCCACAAGGGGACCTCGCAGCAGCCATTGATGCCGCCTGCGGTAGCTTCGAAGCATTCCAGGAAGCCTTTGCCAAGGCCGCAGCCACGCGTTTTGGCAGCGGCTGGGCGTGGCTCAGTGTTGACGGAGACCAACTGGTCGTCGAAAGTACCCCCAACCAGGACAGCCCCCTGACGGAGGGCCGCACCCCCATTCTTGGTCTCGATGTCTGGGAACATGCCTACTATCTGAACTACCAAAATCGACGCCCTGACTATGTCGGCGCTTTCTGGAACGTTGTCAACTGGGACGAAGTTGCCAATCGATACGCCGCAGCCCAAGGCTGATACCAGCCGATAATGGCAGGACATTCAACGAAAATCACTGGCCGGTTTTACCGGCCAGTTTTCGTTGGGACTGGCTTCCAGCAATCGCACCACCATGCTTCGATACAGGAGAAGTGAGCAATCGCTAGCATTCCTGCTAGCTGCTACCATTCTACTTCTCATACTGGCATTGACGCCAAGCTTCTCCATTCCTATGATCCGCCCCGCGTTACCACGAAAGAGAAAGTCTACCCTGGGTTGAATCGTGTGGTGAAAGTGGCCTGATCGGCCGACAATGGATTAGAAATCTCGTTTTGTTCGTTCCGTTCATCAGACGACGAGCAGCTACCTTCTACATATTGAGCGAATTGCAAATCGCAAACTGGCTACTACGAATCCTGTCGGTTCATGGGTTGGTTTTGTGGCGAACAACAAAGGATTAAAAATCATGGGTTTGATTGTTTCTCGTTGGGCATCAATGCTGAATTTTGTAGCTATCCTGATCCTGATTACGGCGAGTGGCTGTAAGATGAGCAGTTGGAGCATTCCTGGAATGAGTTGGGGTGGAAGTAAGAAAGATACTGCAGAAGCTCAACTACCAGGTCAACCCGCGGACAACAACCAGGCAGTTCCTTCCACCAATGCCTCCAAGTACCTCACTCCACCAACGATTTCCACCGGTACGCCAAACTATAGCGGAAGTCCCGCCACGGCATCCACGGAATACTCCAGTGGTCGCACCACGGCCTATAGTGGCCGCAATACCCTGGGACCTTATCATCCACCTAAGAAAAAGTCCGTTGCCTCAACAGCTCCTCAAACCCAGTACCCAGCAACCCAGTACCCAGCGACTGCCCAGTATCCAGCGACTGCCCAGTACCCGGCAACCCAGTACCCGGCAACCCAGTACCCGGCAACCCAGTACCCGGCAACCCAGTATCCAGCAACTGCCCAGTATCCAGCGACTGCCCAGTATCCAGCGACTGCCAGCCAAGCTCCGGCAGCCCAATACCCGGCAGCCCAATACCCGCCAGCCCAGTACCAACGGCAACCCCTCAATTTGCCGGCAGCCAAGACGGCGGACACTCGCAGTGCCACGCGTGGAACAGCTCCCGCCAACGGTAATTACCAGGGTGGCTTTTATGCCCCGGAACGTCCGGCAACGGGTGCTACTCAAGCTCCAGACCGTCCGACCACGCAGCCAGCACCCAATTATTCCAACCCCCAGAGTGGCGTTTACGGCCAGGGAGCCGCCACCACGTACCCCTCTTACAACAGTCCGGGGCAGCTGCCGGCCAAATCCAGCACGGCCTTACCGGCCACCCAGTTCCCGGCCAGTGGCCTGGCAGCCCCGTACGCCTCCCAGGACCCTTATGCAGGCCAGTCACTGGCTCCAGTCAGCAGCGGCACTAGTGCCAGCGGACCAGCACCCTATCGACCGGGCAGTACCGGGCGGCTGGATCCCACCAGCGTACCTCAACAGCAACCGGCCACCTATCCGCAACGCAGCAGCGAGTTCAGTCCTTAAGGAGATATGAACGCGGTGGGATTCCACCGGGTCAGGCCTAAAGCAACAAGCGGACATGCAGTGTAAAACATGGCGTGTCCGTTTTTTTGCGCAGACGGCAGGTAACATCCCAGGTATCCTGTCGCACCCCTTCTACCAGGGTGTCATGCCGCCATTCACGCAGAGCGTTTGGCCTGTCACGAAAGAGGCTTCTTTGCTTGCCAGGTAGAGAATGGCATCTGCTACATCACGTGGAATACCCCAACGTCCAGCAGGTATCATTTCCAGGTAGTCATCCTTGTCTTCCTGGGGATCGTTCAGGTGCCGTTCCACGGGGATCCATCCGGGCGCCACCATGTTGACCGTGATACCATCACTGGCCCACTCCCGGGCCATACTGCGTGTCCAACCAATCTGTCCTCCCTTGGCAGCAACGTAGGCACTGAATGGTGCAACACTGCGATGGTAAACCTCGCTAACCACGTTGATAAAGCGTCCCCAGCGTTGCTCCTTCATCCTGGCCGCCCCGCGCTGGGCCAACAGGAACGGACTCTTGATGAAAAAATCCAGCATCCGCTGGTAGAATTCCCAATCGTAATCCTCGATAGGCTTTTGCGGCTGCTCACATGTCGCATTACTGACAATGATATCGGGATGGCCAAGTTGCTGTTCCGTTTCCTGGAACAGTTGTCCGACACCTTCCTCGGTTGTAACGTCAGCACGCACCATGGCGGTTTCGATGCCAGCCGCCTGGTATTCCTGGAATGCCTGCTCGGCCCGTTCTTCATTATTGAAGTAGTTGACCGGTACCTTGGCACCTGCCTGTCCCAGGGCAAGTCCGATTTCCTTACCAAGGCCAGTACTATTACCGGTCACCAGGGCCACGTGCCCGGAGAGTGAAAATGCCATTGCACCATCTCCCATGTATTGACACCACTCGCCCGGCCCGGTTCATCCTACCAAGACCGATCGTTGGTCTTCATGGGATTCAAGTCGTGGCGGGGCAGATATGATGAATCACCACGCGTGTACGATACCCACGTTGCTCGAGGTGATCCAAGCAGTCACGCGCGTGCTCAACCTTCAAGAAGCTCGCATAACGCCGCCAACATCCCTCTGCAACGGGTTGATATTGTACCACGCATTGGCGAGCCATCCCTCCGGGGGCACTGACGGCCAGCGAACGGGTTTGGCGGATAGGTGCAGCTACAGCAGGCATCTGGAAATCCTTTTCCTGGACCAACTAGACTTCCTTGTCTTACACAGGTAATCGTACCGGCAAGGGGGATTTCTTCAGAAAATCGGTAAAAATTTTGTACTTCGAAAAATTACCACCCCATCACGACATTCGATTCGACCACTTTACGCGCTTGATTCAGGTCTTCACCTGTGGTTTGCATATAGAGTCGAATCGCGTGCACCTTATCACCAGAAGCCTTGGCCAGGCATTCACGGGCAATATCACAGGGGGCCTCTTGATGGTCTGCCATACCAAGGACGGCCTTGGAAATGACCCAACTGTCCCGGGGTCGTCGGGTAACGCGGATCACCTCATCTGCTGGATAGGTCTCTTCGATTAATGCCCGAGCGGCACTTTCATCCTCTAGCCAAGCAATCAAAAAATGGGCGTTCGTTTCCACTTCATAAAGCGCCATGTGTAAGTACTCCTGAGAAATCCATTTTCCGTAAGAGACGATGCAACACGCGGAAGTTCCAGTATCGGCTTGTCGCCACGACCGATCAACCACATACTGGATACCGTAGCATCTCACGAGCAAACCAACTTGGCAAGTCCTCCATGTCCGAACAACCATCCCCCCCACCAGCTGCACCCACGGCTTCCAGTCGAATCCTGGTCCTGCTAACTGCCATGATCGTCCTGGGCCCCGTGATTAGCAAGGAATATCCCCACGAAATAGCACGGTGGCATCATGCCGCGGCACGGCAGCTGTGGTTGGATGGTAGTCGGGAACTCGCCTTGGAGTCCATGGTCACCGCACTTTCCTGGGATCCGTCGAACGTAAATATTTTGTCTATCCGAGCCCAATGGCTGGGTGAACTTGAGCATTACGAGCAGAGTCTTGCCGACTGGAACCGGGCCATCCGCATGCAACCGGACCGCGCAGTCTTCTACCAAAAACGCTGCGATACCTACCTGCACTTGAAGCGATCGGACCGAGTACTCGAAGACTGGGAAACGATCATGCAACTGTATCGCGAACAAGGATTCCCCGGGTCCCACGACACAGGGCAGCGGTTCAACGTCTACAATAACCGGGCCTACCAATTGGGCGTTGCCAATATCAATCCAGCAACAGCATTGGAAGACGCCAACCGAGCGATTGACCTGCTGGGAGGTGATGCTGCCATGCTCGATATTCATGGCTTTTCCCAATACCTGCAGACCTACGAACTGTACCTGGAAGGCCAGTTTGCCACGGCCCTCATGCGAGCCAACCTGGCTATCACCTGGTCCGAAAAATCCTGGCACCAATGGCAACGCAGCTCGGACCCCCGTTGGCAACCGGAAACTATCAAGCTACACCAGCAGCGGACTCTTGAGTTCAAGCGTTACCGGGCCACACTTTACTTGCTGCGCAGTCAAATCCACGAACAACTCGACCACGAAACATTTCGCCAACAGGACCTCAAACAAATTCAATCCCTCGGTTTCATCCCCGACAAGCTGGAACTTCCGTTCGCCGGGGACGAGAACCCGCTGATACCCCTGCTGGAACTACAAAACCTGCTGGGAAACAAGAGGCAGTACGTTGATGCTCGATCGATGATTCTAGATACCCGAGGATTTATCCTTTGGCGTCAGAGTCAACACCAGGCAGCACTCTGGGACCTGGAATTAGCTGTCCACTTTGCCACGGCTCAACACCGGATGTCCCAGGATTTCCTGCAACATCAGAAGGAGATAGCCGTCGATTTAAGGCCGCTGGAACAGGAATTGAGATTGATCCACAAGAACCTGGCGGTCATCCTCTACCACCGCTCACTAGCCTACCAGGCGCTGCAACAACCGCTCAAAGCGAGCCAGGACCACAAACGGATACGAGATCTGGGCTACCAAGTTTCGCCCCACTTGTTCTGAGCAGGGCTTGTCGAATGCGCTGCTAGTAGTATAATTTGCGCCGTCTTTTAATGAAGACAGGTTGGGGCCGTAGCTCAATTGGT
>JAYGDH010000137.1:0-6592 GCA_046583055.1 Pirellulaceae bacterium
TTAACTGGAGGAAGGTTTCTCCCAGGGAATTTCCGGTTGTCCGGCCTGCTGATTGGCGAACCTTGCCAGGACAAACAGCAAGTCACTCAAACGGTTCAGGTAAACCAGGATGGTGGTCGAGACGGCCTCGGTAGCTGTCTCCTGCAGGGTTACCACGCGTCGTTCAGCACGACGACAAACGGCCCGGGCGACGTGCAACGTGGTGCCGGCGGAGCTTCCGCTGGGCAGGATGAACTGCTTGAGTGGCGGTAGCAGCGCCTCGAAGTGGTCGATTTGCTTTTCCAGTCGCGCCACGTCGTTCTCTGCAACCCGTGGCAGCTCATGCTGCCCCGGGTCGGGCGTGGCCAGTTCGGCACCAAGAGTAAAGAGATCGTTCTGGAACGTTTCCAGGAGCGTGGATAGCTCCGGCGTGAGTTGCTGCGACCGGACCATCCCCAGCACGGCGTTTAACTCATCGATCGTCCCGTAGGCTTCAATTCGCGCATGATCCTTGCGGACACGGGGACCGCCAAAGAGTCCCGTGTCCCCAGTGTCACCGGTTCGCGTGTAGATTTTCATCGTCTGGTTACCAGGTCGAGAAGGTTGAATCTGCCAGTTTAGCGTGTGGGTGGTTATTCTTCGAGGTAATCCACTGCACTTTTCAGTTCAAAGGACTATACTACGGGCAAATTACCACATTTTATTGATACGGAGAGTTTTCCATGGTTACGAGATTTGATGGATTCCTGGGCCTTGCCATCCTGGTGGTCGCCCTCTTTACCACGGGGTCCCAGCATCTTGCTGACGCCCAGGAATTGTCGAGCGTGGAGTCCAGCTACCTGTCCGGGATGCGGCAGGTGACCGACGGTTTTGTAAAAGCCGGGGAAGGCTACTTCTCACCCGATGGTAAGCAGATTATTTACCAGGCCGTGCGACAGGAATATCCGTTTTACCAGATCTATACCCAGCCGCTCAAAGGTGGGACACCTCGCTTGATCAGCACCGGCAGGGGACGCACCACGTGCAGCTATTTTTCTCCGGATGGAAAACGATTGCTGTTTTCTTCCAGTCACCTCGATCCAATGATTGCAGAGACAGAAGCCAAGGAAAGAAAACAGCAGGAGGAAGATCGTAAGTCAGGCAAACGCCGCCGTTATTCCTGGCCGTTTGATCCCCATACCGATATTTTCGAGGCCGATTTGCAAGGGAATCTCTTGCGGCGACTGACAACGGAAGTCGGTTATGACGCCGAAGGAGCCTATTCGTACGATGGTAAGACAATCGCCTTTTGCAGTACCCGCGATGGGGATCCTGACCTGTACGTGATGAATGCTGATGGGAGTAATGTCAAGCAACTAACCAATGCGCCCGGCTATGATGGTGGCCCTTTCATTTCCCCGGATGGCAACTGGGTGGTTTTTCGCAGCGATCGAAAGCAGAAAGAATTCCTGCAGATTCATGTCATCGGAATCGACGGCAAGAACGATGTGGCGCTAACTAATACCACGGGCGTCAACTGGGCGCCCTACTGGCATCCCCATAAGCCATACATTATTTGGACAGGGGCGGACCATTCAAATCCCAAAGCCCGTCCTAATTACGATCTCTGGCTGATGAAGTACGAGATCCGCGGTGGTCGTTTTCATGGGCACCCCGCAGTCCGCGTGACCGATCATCCAGCGGGCGACGTGCTGCCGGTTTTTTCTCCCGATGGTAGCCACTTAATGTGGACCAGTACTCGCACGAAAACTCATACCAGCCAGTTGTTCATCGCGAAATTCAATTTTCCCGAATAGCGGCCTGGGCGGGAAAGGATTCTGGATGCGGCAAGTTAAATCGTGCGGGTTTCTCGTGATGCGGCGAGAACCGGAAATCTCTTTCCTGCTGATGCAGCATCCCACCCGTTGGGATCTGCCCAAGGGACATGTTGACCCGGGGGAAGATGAACTGCAGTGTGCTTACCGGGAATTGTGCGAAGAAACCGGTATCCAGGCAGCAGACCTGCAGCGGGATGAGGCCTTTCGCTTTACGCTCGAATATCCCGTTGTGGATCGACAGGATCCACAGCAGACAGCCCACAAGACACTGGTGATCTTCCTGGGCTGGCTACGAAAGGACGTGCCGATCAAGGTGACCGAGCACGATTCCTACCAGTGGTTCACATGGAATCCCCCACACCAGGTTCAGGTGACCACGATCGATCCGCTGCTGGCTACCGCGGCAGAATTCCTCTCTGGTCGGGACCTGTTAGCCTGAGGAGTGCCAGGCAGCGTCATTCGACGGAGATGATCTTGATCTCCAGTTGTCGTACCACCTGGGTAACCGGTAGCAAGGCACTGAAGGCCGAGGCCCCCGCCAGGCTGCTATCGGTCAGTTTCAAGTGGCCCGCCCCGATGCCACCGCGTCCCAGCGTGGCATCCAGCGGATACCAGGCATTCTGGATCCAGACCTCGTTCCACATGTGGTAAGCCATTTCCGGGGCATTCGGGCGGGGAACGTAGATCAGGCCAATCGCGACACGTGCGGGGATCTGGCGAGCGCGACAGAGAGCGGCCAGCAGGACGGCGTGCTCAGTGCAGTCTCCTTGCCGGGACTGAGCTACCTCGGCGGCCGAGGCGAATACCTGCGTAAAGTCTTTTTTCGTGATCACCTGGGCCACGTGTTTTTCCAGTTGGCAGGCCAGGAGCCAGGGATCGCTGGTCTGGCTGCCGATGGAATTTGCCATGGCGACGACCAGGGCATTGTCACTTTGCACCAGGCTGTTGGCAGCGGAATCTTCACCCGTGGGACGTGCCGGTTTCGTGCCCGTGACAGGTAATGGTTGCCTGGGTGAAATTGCCCGGACGTCGATGTGAGCCAGGCCGTCTTCCAGTGTTTGAACTTGTTGACCGGGACCATGGGAAAAAAAATCAGCTGGCTGACCATCCGTAAGCCGAACCTGGTAGCGGATATGTTTCGTGGCATGAGGCCGGGGAAGCATCTTGTTCAGGTGTATTGAAAAAGAAGTGTTGATGTCGACGAGGCGCGATCCGGTTTTGGCCAAGGCATGTTGCCGGTTGGTACGATATTCTTCCAACCCCATGCCAGGCAGCAGGGTCTTGAGTATTTCTCCGTGCCGGTCCACCCAGAGGGTCGACTTGACGGTGATACTTTGGCCGGTGGCAAGCGGAACCTGGTCGGTTCGTTGAACCCTCAGCAGTGGCTGTGAAGCGGATACCAGCGAGGTGGGCTCGAAAGCGGTAGCTTGCAGGTTGACCGTTGTCGGTTGCATCAAGATGGGTGCCAGGATGACTAACTGGCGTTTTTCGCCCGGCTTCATCGGCTGATCACGCAGCGATTGTTCGACACCGAAAAAACCGCGCCACTGCGGTTGCCAGTCCAGCGTGGATTGCTGTTCTTTGCCCGCGATTGTTATGCGAATGAGGAGCTGTTTGCCCTGCACCTGGGCACTGGCGAGACTCTGGTTGCGACCGTCCAGCATCTTGCTCTGGCAATGTACAAGTAGTCCCTGGGGAGTTTCCACGCTGGTCAGTTCCGTGCGTTGCCGCGCCTTGGTTCCAGATCGCAGCAAGGTCATATCACTTATGTGCTCTCGTTTCAGGAACTCCTGGCCATTCTCCTGAAAATCGCTTTCACGCAGGTGCGAGTGACCTATCTTGCTGCCGTCGATGAGGACCAGGCTCCAGGTTTCCCTGCCGACAGATGCCGGGTCGAGAGGCGCCTTCGGCCCGGGCTCAGCCTGCTGTCGGCAGCCTGCGACCAGTAGCGTGGCAGTAACCAGGAGCGGGTAAAGATGACGAGGAATCCGGAGCATCGTACCTGCCGGGAAAACGGGTTTCGGGAGTCAATTGGCGCGGTCCTGGATCGAACCAGGCCTGTGATTATAGCAGAGATGGCAGCCTGGCTGAGCAGCAGAATAAGGGTTGATTTCAGGGGGTACCGGACTGACTTGAAACAGGGCAGTTTTCGATTGTTCCGATTGTATGGGGCCGAGCCGGCAGAGATTTGATCCGGGATTGACCAAGTTTTTTTGCATGCCCCAAAGCATGACCTAGGTTTGAAGAGGTTGTGGGAAATGGACCGCGGCCCGGCGCCTTTTTCAGGGCGAGCCGTCAAAGAACTTGATCAATACCAGCGTCCGAGAGGTCATTATGGGTTTTCTGGAAAACTTTACGAGTAAGTCGTCGGATAATATGCCGGCCACGTTGGAACGTCCCAGTAGTTTTGACCGCTTGACGGTTGAAGAACTTGATACGCACCTTAATATCAAGCGTTACGGAAGTTTCGTACTCACCGATGCCGTGCGACCTTCCTATGATCTGCAGGTCGTTCCACAGCCCGGGTACCGGTTTGACGCCTATCACGATGCCTGTTCGGGTACGGATGTACCGGTCCTGATGGCGGCCGCTTCACGGGAAGACCTGCTGGACCTGTTCATGGACCTGCTGGATCCGCTTGGCAACGATGTCAAGGTGGTCCTGGAGACAAGTCACGGGGCCGGGGGTGGCCAGCATCTTGACCTCTGCCGGGATCACATCGATTTGCCAATACTCAAGAGCACGTTGTGGGATTACGAAGATCTGTTGCTCAATGACGGCTGCACGGGAATCGCGGTTCTGAACAGCTCGATTCCCTACGAGGTGCAGTTTGACGAACACAAGATGCTGGTAGTCTATGGAGAGCCGCTGACCGATTTTGAGAATATCCTCAAGGGGTACGGGTTAGCTTGCTACGATGACATGCGATTCATCACCGAGGCGGAGTATGTTCATTCGTCTCACGATCGCCATGCCGACCTGTTCGACCAGATGAAGCTGCGCCTGGGCATGGAAGGCTAGCCGGCCAGCCGGTGACTCCCTCCTTACCCGTGGGCCCCGCTACTGGCCTGGTCCCGGGGTAGATGCCTGGAACTCGTAGGCCTCTCCTTCCAGTATCACGATCACGTGTCCCTCGAGTGCCAGGTACTTGGCGACATCTCGTCCGTAACGCGTGATCAACTGGAAGTACTCATCACTGTATCGCTTGATCTTGCGAGTATTCTTCGACAGCTTCTCGGTAGCGGCCGAATCAATCCAGCACTGGTTGCGATAGAAGAAGGTCTTGTTGCCCACGTTTTGAATGGTCTGCACCGCGATACTCTCGTCGGAATCGGCTGCCCTGTACGAACCAAAGCCACCGGCAGGTGCCCGGGCCGTCTGTTGGAACTTGGCCTTGGCATCACGCTGGGAAAAACCGGCCCGTCCGGACTCTTCTTTCAGTGCCGAGAGGGCCCGATCAGCGAGCCGCCGGTTGTTTGTCAGGTCACGTGGTGAGACATTGTCGTCTGCGAGGAACGAGGTGTACGGGGTAAGGATACCGTGCTTGGTCGAGAGCTGGATCAGCTCGTCGACCAATTCCTGGTTCTTTCCCTGCAGGTCAATCTCGTCGATAATTTCACCGATACGACGCGAGGCCCACACCTTTTCCACGAAGGCATTCGTCTCGTCTTTTGACTTTTTCGCTAAGCGTGCCGGGAAACTGAATGACTGGATCTTGCCGCCAACGTTGCCCTGGACGGTTACCTTGGCCTTGCCGGCCTTCTTGTAACGTCCCACCAGTACCAGTTGGTCTCCGGCAAACAGGTCGTAGGCGTTGCGGGGGTACAGTCGATTAATCGTGGAACCACCATCCTGGTCCTGGCCCTCGACGTCAACCTTGATGGTAATATCGGTCATGGCTGGAGCACCAATCCGCTCGAATAACTTGCTGACATGATCCTCGATGTCTTCGTTGGGTCGAACGTACTGGCTTTGCCCAAAACCGACGCGTGCCAACTTGTCCAGCAAGCGACTGTTCACATCGTAGCCGACACCAAAGTTAAAGATGCGAGCCCGGACCTTGTTGTTCTGCTTGGCATTGGTGACGATGCGTGTGGCGTTGGTTTCACCAGCGGTGGGCAGGCCGTCCGTCATGAAAACCACGTAGCTGGGACGCTTGTCGTCCTGCAGCATGCCGAGTGCCGTGGAGAGGGCCCCATCGATATTGGTGCTGCCTCCGGCATAAATGCCCTCGACGAAACCGAGCGATTTTTTCCGGGTGTCCTCACTATACTTCTGCATCTCAGGCTGGAAGCTTTCTACCTCGCTGTCGTAGGCGATGACGTTGAACAGGTCACCCTTGTTCAGGTTGTTGAGTACGAATTTTAGAGCTGCTTTGGCCTGCTCAATCTTCTTGCCACTCATGCTGCCTGATCGATCCACGACAAACAGCACGTTCTTCTTGATCGACAGATCGGTTTTCTTCTTGATCTCGGGGCTGACCAGCATCATCACGTAGCCCTGTTCATTCTTGTCGGGACGATAGCTCAAGACACTGGCGCCCACCGCCTTTTTCCCCACATCGAAAAAGATCCGGAGATCAGAGGTTGGAACCAGGTTTTTCTTGTGCAGGCGAATGACCGCGTGTTCATCGTCGGGTCGCTTGATGTCGACCGCATGCGTCGGGCTGTAGACGTTCTTGATGGCTGCCTGGCTCTGGATGTTCACGGCGAAACGGAGGTTCTCGACCGGGTGCGACGTGTACTTTGCCGTGCTCAGCGGAAAGAGGAATTCGGTCAGGCCGTCCAGCTTGCGGC
>JAYGDH010000287.1:0-3173 GCA_046583055.1 Pirellulaceae bacterium
GAAACCCGCCTGCATGAAGTTGGAATCGCTAGTAATCGCGGGTCAGCATACCGCGGTGAATGTGTTCCTGAGCCTTGTACACACCGCCCGTCAAGCCACGAAAGTGGGGGGCACCCGAAGTCGTTGCGCCGTCATGGCAGACGCCGAAGGTGAACTCCGCGATTGGGACTAAGTCGTAACAAGGTAGCCGTAGGGGAACCTGCGGCTGGATCACCTCCTTTCTATAAAGGATGATGCATCCATGGATGGCGACATCTGTGGATGATACGGTGGACTCAGTCCTCATACAGATGAGAGATTCGTGTTCTCGCAAGAGATCACGGCTACTAAATTAAAGAAGATAAAAACCCACTCGGGTGAGCCAGTTCGAGTGGGTTTTTTTATGCGCCGAGGGGGAAAGTTTTAGTCAGCAGCAGCTGATCCTGGGCTGGCCACCGTGCTGCTGCAGGACCGCTTGGGGCTGGTCGGAAACTTCCCGGTGTGTTACCTTCAGGCACTGCCTGCAGCCTTGCAGAGCGAGGTATCGTGCGATAGGCAGGTTTCGTTAGTTGTGGGCAAAAGGATCGGATTCATGAAGCAGCCAATTGCAGGAGTTTCTCCACCTGAATTGAGCGAAGTAACCGTCATGACGGTCTGGCCCTCGATCGCCGTTAATCCGCTGGGGCGGATCCTCGGCAGGCTTTATGCCATTCGATTTCCAGATATCTATATTTTTCGGTTGGGTAATCTTTTTGCCTTGCTGACCATTCCCATTGCCCTGGTTCTCTTTTTTCAACGGCTGGGACCGCTGGTAGCGACTCGTTACCGGGTTACCAATCGCCGGCTGATCGTGGAACGTGGTTTGCGATCCATCGAGGAATCGAGCGTTGGTCTAGGGGAATACAACGAAGTCGTGGTCGAGGTGCAGCCGGGTCAGGCCTGGTATTTTGCAGGCGACTTGATCTTCAAGAAGGGTGATACCGTGGTTTTTCGCCTCGAGGGCGTGTCGCGTCCGGAGGCTTTTCGCCATGTTTGCCTGAAGGCCCAGGTTTCCTATAGCGGCGTCCAGGCCGTGCTGGCACAAGCCGCTTCCTGCTGAATTCGATGGAACCTGGCTGGAGAGGCTGCCTAGTACTGGAATCGCGCCCGACGAGACGGTACCCTAGTGAGAAGAGCTTGCCCGATTCTTGTGCGGGCCTGCCGTGAACGAACTTGAACGAAGGAACTTGCTTGATGAATTTGCCAGCTTATCGACATGTTGTCTTGGTCTTTCTCGCTTCGTGGACCGCGACGGCTACCCTGGTCGCACAGGACCTGTTTCCAGACAAGAACCTGGATGCGGTGGTGCGACAATACGTGTTCGAAAAGCGCAACACGGACAAGCCGTTGACTGTCCAGGACGTGGAGAATATTTCGACGATTGTCGGTAAGGGAAAGAAGATCACGAACCTGGCCGGACTTGATAAGTGTCGCAGCCTGGCATTGCTGGACCTGGCTGATAACCAGGTCGTGGACCTGGCTCCACTCAAGGAACTGAAAAGCCTCCAGTCCCTGAATATGGCAAAAAACAAGGTCGTGGATGTGAAACCGTTGGAGGGCAACATCGCCCTGCAGTACCTGCAACTGGCAGACAACCAGGTTGCTGACCTGGCACCGTTGGCCAAGTTGTCTAACCTGCGGTCGCTGTACCTCTCCAATAACAAGGTCAAGGACCTGGCTCCCCTGGCGGGCCTCGTCAAGTTGTGGTCGCTGTACGTGGATGGGAACCAACTGGTTGGCATCGACCCGCTGGCCAAGCTAAAGAACCTTTCTTCATTGGATCTGCGCAATAACCAGGTGGCCAACCTGGGGCCGTTGAAAGAACTGACCGAACTACGTTACCTGTTGCTCAATAACAACAAGGTGACCGATCTGCAGGTCCTGGTGGAAATGGCTACCAAGGACAGTGCAGGTGAAAAACGGTTTTCCCCGTTCTGGCACCTGTACCTCAAGGGGAATCCCTTAAGTGATGCGGCGCAGGGTAAGCAACTGGCCGAATTAAAGAAGGTTGGCAGCCGGGTTCACCTGGACAAATAGCCTCCCGCCAGGCGGCAGAAGTCGGTCATTTGTGTGTCATGACGATGGTTCCGTTCCAGGCCTGCGGAGCTTCGGGACCGTGAACCCGTATGTATTGCTGGAGCCATGGTTTGACCGGGTCGCTGTCCGGCAGTTGATCTAACGCTTGCAGAGAAGTCGACCAGCTTCCTGCCTGGAACTGCTGCCAAGCCTGTTCGTAAGCATCGATGTTCTCGGGTGACACCGCGCCGGAATCGGCCAGCGGTGGTAAGAGTTCGGTGATGAGCAGGTTTGTTTCCAGCCCGAAAGGTTGAATCTGTCCGACCTGTCGAAAACGCATCGCTTGCTGGAGGCTGTCCGTGCCGCGAACCGCGGTTGCAGTCACGTCGTCGATCAGGATATTGGCCCCGATGACCTTGGTCATCGTTTCCAGGCGTGCGGCAAGGTTCACGACGGGGCCGAAGGCGGTCACCTTGACCTGGTCTAACGAGCCGAGTTTTCCGGCAACGGCTTTGCCGGAAGCAATGCCGATCCCGATGCGAAAATCATGGAGCGGATGGGTCGGATCCTGGGCTGCCTGCCGGAAGTCACGTTGAATCTCCAGTGCAGCCAGGCAGGCCTGCCTGGTCGCGTTTGCCGGTTCACCGGGCCAGCCCCAGAAACCCATGGCCGAGTCGCCGTGGAAATCACCGACCACACCACCCTGCTCAAGAATGTGCCGGGTCATGACACTCAATGCTTGGCTCACGCGTTCGAGCAATTCCAGCAGGTCATTGCTGGCCAGTTCCGAGGTACGTGAAAAACCTCGCACGTCACAGAACAAAACGGAGAGTGTGACTTCCCGTGGTGCCAGGAATTGCTCCGGATCCTGCGTGCCCATGGCGTCCAGGACAACCGTTGGAAAGAATTGGCCGAAGACCGCCTGGTCGCGTCTTAGCTTGGAAAGATGCAGGGAGTCTCCCAGGGATGATGCGATTAGTTCAGTGAACTTCATATCGTCGTGCAGTGCCTGGGGGTGATAGGATTCCGGTGCTGATGAGACCTGCTGTTCAAACTGCCCCTCCACGTAAATAGCCCATTCGGGACAGGCCGGGCTGTTGATGGGAGTGCAGAAAGCCCAGTCGATATCTTCGCTGGCT
>JAYGDH010000339.1:0-7263 GCA_046583055.1 Pirellulaceae bacterium
CATATTGCTTGGTACCCTGCGTATTGGCAGTATGAACCCAGACCAGGTTCTGCATCGCCATGATCTTGGTGTATTGTCCGCCGTGTCCAATCAGGTCGTAAGTGTAACTCCACAGGTGCTTGCCCGTTTTAGCGGAGACACCATGGTTTCCCTCCTTGTTGGCCGAAACCAGGACGTCAGCCTGGAATAAAACCAGGTCAGGACTTGATTTGGCCCAACCTGCGGTAGGTTGGGTCCATGCTTCGCGACCATCCTCCAGGGCCAGTTTCATGAAGAAGGAACCCTTACCACGACGGCTCTCATCAACGTGGACGAAAACACTTCCAGAGGCAACGATAAACTGATTCTTGTCCTTGAGACTGATTTTATTTTTCCACTGCAGGTATCCCGTCTCCTTGTTCAGGCAGGTCAGGCTTGTTTCTGAACCAACCAACAGGAAACGGTCGGTTACCATCAAGCCACCCACCTTGAGGTTTTTCGGTGGCTTGAATGCCGTGAGGGTGTTGCCCGTGTCCGCATCCAGGGCCAGCAGGCTTCCCCGACTGTCGGCCGTGTAAATTACATTGCCCGATACTACCAGGTGATCCGAGGGTGCCTTGCGTTTCCACAACGGTAATCCGTTGAAAGCATCCCGCACGACCAGTGAATCGTGTGGTTCCGGTTTACCGGTGTAGTTGGCATTTCCCTGGAAAACGTAGATTAGCCGTTTCTCGGAAATGACAACCGAGGGGACCGATTGCTTACGATGGCCGGTGGGCCACTGGGGACCGGCCATCCACTGAACACCGCTGGGGACCTGGATTACCTGGTCGGTGGAAACGGGGTTACCATTGGGGCCATGCCGTCGGTGCGTCCAGGTGTCCAGTGTGTCGGGACGTCCCTTTTCCAGGCGTGCCCAAATACCGTCTTTCTCAATGATGCGGTAACCCTTGATGCCTGCCTGATCGAGCCATTTTTTTAAACCCTGTGCGGAGAGAGTTCCCGGTTCACCCGGGACCGATTCCCCGAGCCAGGCGACTCCTCCCGGTGACAGGACACGCAGCACTTCCGCCCCGTCCAACCCTTCCTTAACCAGGTGTCCGAGTTGATCAGCCACGACCAGGTTGACCAGGTTGTTGGAGTGCGGGAGTTGGTTCCCGGCACGTTGTTCCACTGAGATGATGCCGTAGAGGTTCAGGGCACGGATGTGAGTCCGGGCTACCTTGACGACCCGGGCATCAGCGCTGAAACCATTGACGAGATTTTTACCACCGGCCGATAGTGCCGAGGTTAGTTTTCCATCACGTACGCCGAGGTGAACGCAGAGGGCCGAGCGTTGCGAAACATCTGCCAGGATACGTTCTGCTAACGGGTGTCCGGCTGCCGTGACACGTGTTGGCGTTGCCGTCAGTATGATTGTCAGGACACCTAATATGGCCACTACAATAGGGAGTTGAGGTTTTCTCTGGGGGTGAGTTGCCTCACGTGATATGACTACAAACGGCATGTTTAAAAGGCCTTGAATACTGGACGCTGGAGCGTAAAGAAGATTACATTAAGGTAACGGACGATCATTCAAAAATCTAGCTTGGCGAGCATTAGGTTGTGGTCGTCACAACACGTTTGTTCATTACTTGTGGAGAAATATCCTCCTGGAATCGGCGAACGGATTCAGGGTTTTAAAGGAATCGTGTCATGGCCAGGTGGCGACAGGTATCTTTAATCGTGTGTGGCAGCGTGCTGCTGGCCGGGTCTCTTGTGCCGCTACAGGCTTGCCAAGAAGACCCTGTGGAAAAACAAGAGAAGATCACGACGACGGTACCGGCTGTCAGGAAGGGAGAAATCCAGACACGTAAATATAATTTCACAAAAGCCGGCAAGGAGATGGATTACGTCCTGTATGTTCCCGGGGCCTACCAGCCGAAAAAGAAGATGCCCCTGGTGGTGGCCCTGCATGGGCTGGGAAGTACTCCCGGACAAATCATGCGTTATCCTGGCCTGACCAGGCTGGCTGAAAAGTATGGATTCATGGTCGTGGCACCCTGGGGATACAACAACCGTGGATGGTACGGAAGCCTGGGACAGAAGTCCCGGCGTTCAAACCCGCAAAACCTGGGAGAATTGAGCGAGCTGGACGTGATGAACGTGTTGGCGATTGTTCGTCGAGATTTCGTGATTGATGAGCAACGTATTTACCTGATGGGACATTCGATGGGAGGTGGTGGAACGTTTCACCTGGCCATCAAGTACCCGGATATCTGGGCAGCCCTGGGTGCGGTGGCACCGGCCGTTTACACGACGCCTGACCGGCTTGGTGAGATCAAGCATTTGCCCGTGATCGTCGTCCAGGGTGACCGTGACAAGCTGGTCTCGGTGAAGCAGACGCGAGTCTGGATCGAGAAGATGAAAGAACTGAAAATGAAGCATGTTTATATCGAGGTGGCCGGTGGTGGACATATCTACGTGGCCTTCAATAACATGCCGAAGATATTTGAATTTTTTAGCAAGCAGGTCAGGAAAGAGCTGCCAGCCAGACAGCTGCCGACAAGAGAAAAGCCGGCTCCGCAACAGGCTGCTGGCCCCTAGGTTGGTGCTTGCCAGGACAGGAAGATGTAGGTGAGTCAATCGCGTGATCAGGTTGTTCGTATACGGGACCTTGAAAAGGGGCTGCAGCCGAGAACGCTTTCTGCAGGGGCAGACGTTTCTTGGTGCTGCGATGACGACACCAGGTTATTGTCTTTACGATAACGGGGCCTATCCGGCAATGGTCCGCGACCCGGCGGCCGACTCGGTCGAGGGGGAACTCTGGGAAGTGGATGAAGCCTGTGTCGAACAACTGGACCAGGTGGAAGGAGTTCCGACACTTTACCAACGTGAAGTCGTTGACCTGGTCGTTCCGTTCAGCGAACCAGTTGAAACCTACCTGTATCAACAATCGCTATCGGACTGGATTGCTATCGGTAGCCACTGGCCGGAAAAATCCGGCAATGATTCCTTACCAGGGCCATGATCAGTGCGGTATAGTTAATGTTCAAGATAGATGGGTTTCAATCATTGAAAGAGAGTGCTTGAATGACCACGGATATCAGACCACAACTCGAAAAAGAAACACTCCTGGGATTTTATCGCACGATGTTCTTGATTCGACGTTGCGAGGAGCAGCTGGCTCGCAATCACCAGCGAGGTCTGGTTCACGGTGCCTGTCATACCTACGTGGGCGAGGAGGCGATTGCCACGGGTGTTTGCGCTAACCTGACCACGGAAGACGTGGTCTTCAGTACGCATCGAGGTCATGGCCATGCACTGGCCAAGGGGGTGCCGCCACTGGAACTGATCGCCGAACTGTTCGGTCGCGAGGCCGGTTGTTCGCGTGGCCGCGGTGGCAGCATGCACCTGTTTTCTCCTGAGGTTGGCCTGATGGGGACCAGCGGTATCGTGGGCCCCAGTATCCTGCAGGCCACTGGGGCAGGTTACAGTTTCAAGATTCTCAAGACAGACCAGGTTGCCGTGGCTTTTTTTGGGGATGGTGCAGCCAACAACGGTGCTTTCCACGAAGGCTTGAACATGGCCAGTATCTGGAAATTGCCCGTGCTGTTTGTATGCGAGAACAACCAGTTTGCCACCGAGGTCCCCTTCAGTTACTCCAACGGGACCGGACACGTCGGTAACCGGGGTGCAGGTTATGGATTGCCCGGATACGAGATTGATGGCAATGACGTCCTGGCGGTTCACGAGGTGGCACGTGAAGCAGTGGCGCGTGCTCGTGGCGGCGATGGGGCAACCTTGATTGAATGTCGTACGTATCGAACCCGTGCACATGCGGAAGGCATGGGTGATTTCACCTACCGGACGCCGGAAGAAGTCGACCAGTGGAAAGAAAAATGTCCGCTGGAGAAACTTAAGACAACCTTGCTGGAAAATGCATTGGTTGAGGCCGAGGAACTGACCGCCCTGGAGGCGGAAATTCAGCAGGAGGTTGACACGGCTGATGAAGCAGCCCAGGCCAGCGACTGGCCGGACCCCCGGACCGTGGCCAGGCACGTCTATTTTGAAGGTGAGCCTGATGCTCCGGCCACTCCGCTGGTGACGATCAACCAGTTGTCCGAGGCGGGGCCTTGTCGTGAACTGACTTACATGCAGGCCACCTTGGAAGCCCTGTCCGAGGAAATGGCCGTTAACGACCGGATTTTTGTAATGGGAGAGGGGGTTGGAGAACGGGGCGGTAATTTTAATACGACGACTGGATTGTACGCCCTGTACGGTCCCGAGCGACTTTGTGATACGCCGATTTGCGAACGGGGTTTCGTGGGCCTGGCGGCCGGTGCGGCCATGACGGGAACCCGGCCAGTCATTGATTTCATGTTTACAGACTTCATCCTGGATGCCACTGGTGAAGTGATCAACCAGATTGCGAAGATGCAGTACATGAGCGGTGGTCGCCTGAAGATGCCCCTCTTGCTGCGAGGTTGTGTCGGTGTCGGACACTCTGCTGCTACCCATCATTCAGGTAATTACTATGCCATGTACAGCCAGATTCCTGGGGTGCGCGTGGTGCTTCCTTCCACGCCCTATGATGCCAAGGGCTTGCTCAAGCATGCCCTTCGCTGCCAGGACCCGGTGCTGTTCCTGGAACACCGGGAGTTGTTGTCGACCAAGGGTCCCGTGCCGGAAGCTGACTATGAGATTGAATTTGGCAAGGCAGCCGTGGTACGCCAGGGAACGGATATTACTGTCGTGGCATTTGCTTTCATGGTCCAGCGTTGCCTGGCGGTAGCTGGCCAATTGGAAACATCCGGAATCTCGGTGGAAGTGGTCGATCCTCGCACGGTTTCCCCGCTGGACGTGGAGACCATCCTGGAGTCGGTAAGCAAGACCGGCCGCTTGTTAGTTGTTGACGAGGCCGTGGCCACGGCGAGTATCGCCGGCGATGTTGTCTCGGCCGTGGCAGACCGGGGATTTGATGACCTGGACGCTCCTATCCGGCGACTCAACGGGTTGTTCGCGCCCACTCCCTACAGCCCCCCCCTGGAAGCAATGGTGGTTCCCCAGGAAGCGGACATTGCCCAGGCGATTCGCAATCTAATAGCCCAGTGAGGACGTATCAGAATGGCAACTGAAATTGTAGTACCTCGATTGGGCTGGTCGATGGAGGAAGGTGTATTTGGCCAGTGGCTGCACGAGCCCGGTACCCTGATCCAGCCCGGTGACTTGCTTTATGTCCTGGAGGGAGAAAAAGCAGCCCAGGATATCGAGTCATTTGATGGAGGCGTCCTGCATGTCCCGGACCAGGCCCCGGGTCCCGGTGAGACGGTCCGGGTAGGTCAAATACTGGGATATTTATTGGCAGCAGGGGAAGATCCTCCCGAGCCATCTCCCGCTGTGCTGTCAGCAGATGTCCTGGCGTTGCCCGAGGTACCTGTTGGAGACCCCGTGATCCCGCTTGCTGACACCGTGGCCGGGTCGGCTTCTGGAGGATCACTACCCTTGATCAGTCCTCGCGCCCGTCGTATTGCGGCAGAACTGGGGATCGCATGGGTGGGGCTGACCGGCACCGGAAGTCGTGGTCGTATCCGGGAACAGGACATCCTGGCTGCGGCCGGCCAGCTGGCACCTGGGGGACCGGTGGAGTCTGATATTCCGGGAGAATTGAAACCGACCAGCCGTGTGCGACGAACGATTGCTCGACGCTTGTTGGAGTCGATTCAGCATACGGTTCCCGTGACACTCGTGACCCGAGTGGATGCAACTGAAATGGTCCGTTTTCGAAACGAGGCGCGGGAGCGGGCTGTGACTGACGGAGACATTGTGCCGACCTATACCGATATATTGGCCAGGGTCGTGGCAGAGTCACTGGTGGAATATCCCGATTTACATTCCCAGTGGCGCGGGCAGATGTTGTTTGTACCCAAGCACGTCAACCTGGCCTTTGCCGTGGACTCTGAGCAGGGCTTGTTGGCACCGGTGATCCATGATGTTGGTTCTCGATCTCTGGCAGAAATTGCCACCGAATCTGCCTCGCTGGTTGAACAGGTACGGGCGGGCAGCTTGCGTGAAGACGCCTTGCAGGGTGCGACCTTTACCATTACTAACCTGGGCATGTTTGGTGTGGAGGCCTTTACGCCGATTATTAGCTTGCCACAGTGTGCCACGCTGGGAGTGGGGCAAATCAAGCAGGAAGCCGTGGTCGTGGATGGTGAGGTCGTGGTACGAGATCAGCTAACCCTGAGTCTGACATTTGATCATCGAGTGGTTGATGGTGCGCCGGCGGCACGTTTTTTAGCGAGAATTCGCAGTGGGATTACCGGCTGGTCGCTAGCGGAGTAAATCGGGTTGTTACGCTAAGCTGCGGCTGCATCAGGACTTGTGTTAGCGTCGTGGAAATCCGGTCGATTGGTGAGTGCTGCGGCGCCTGGTTGGACTCTCGGAATGTGCTGAATTTCTAGTATCATGAAGGGCTCATGGTTCTTCTTCGAACAAAGGATGTTCCGTATGTACATGTTCTCAAATCATTGTCGATCTTTGCCGCGCTTCCTGGCCGTGTTGCTGGTCGCAGTGTTGTTGATCGGGGTATCGGACGAGGGCATGGCCCAGAACAAGAAGAAAAAGAACCGTGGTAGCCAGAATAATCGAAATCGACAACAGGCAGCTGCTCGAGCCAAAGCCCAGGCAGCTGCCCAGGTCAAGATATTGACAGCGCAACTCAAGGTCGTGGACGCTCAGTACAAGGCAGTCCAGCAGCGACTGGGGGCCGCCCAGTCACAGTTACAGGCCCTGCAAGCTTCGGTCGGCCAGATTCGCCAGACAAGTGACGCCGCGGCTGCCGCGGCCTTTGATGCCAAGCAGGAAGTACGCGAGATCGAAAAACAACTGGAAGAGGAAGTGTCACCAGGATCAAGGCTGGGGCAGGCCCGGGTAGCTTTTGACAAAGAAAAAACAGTGTACGATCAATTGCGCAAGGAACTTGGCGCGAAGCAGGAAAGGAATATTTCTGCGACGGAACGTGACAAGATCATTGATGCTGATCTGGCGGTCGTGCTCCAGAGAAGGATCGTGCTTGAATCGCAGGTTGCTCTCGGGAAAGAACGGTTGAAAGTTTGTAACCAGTCGCCGGACTGGAAGAATGCTCGCGAGGTTCTCCAGGAGAACAGTTCGGCTGCCGGGACCAGCAAGCGTTCGCTGGACAAGCAGATTTCCGGGTACAACAAGGTTCGGCATGTGGTGCTGGTTGTCCGCCGTGACCTGGCTGCCGTGGCTCAAACCAAGCAGGCGCTGGAAATACAAAAG
>JAYGDH010000340.1:0-6917 GCA_046583055.1 Pirellulaceae bacterium
CCGGGACTGGGAGGCGTGTTGGACATCCTGGATTCGCTGTTGGTGGCCGCTGTACCGGCCTATCTCTGCTGGGCACTGGGGCTGGTAGGACCTGTTTGAACCGGCAAGTCGACTTCGTCCGGTTAATCGAATTGTTCCAAGTTAGCGACTGGTCATGGGTTAGGAATAAAGCCGGGATTCTTAGGTTTCACAAGTCGATGGATGGGGTATAGTTGAACGGTCGATCGTGCATCTTGGCCGGTCCTTTTTGCTCTCATTCAAGGCGATCATTCATTCGCTATGTTCGAAGCTACGCTTTCCCTATCGCAACCAAAACAGTTGCTTACCTTGTTTGGTGCCCGCGATCAAAATCTGCGGTTGATCCGTGACGCCTTGGGCGTTTCGATCACGCATCGCAATGGTCAACTGCACGTCTTCGGTGATGAAAAGACGGTGGCCCAGGCCACGCACGTGCTGGAACAGATGCGCGGGTTGGTCGAACGGCAGGAATCCCTGTCGCGGGAAGAAGTGGAAGAGGTTTTGTCTCGCGTGACCGGTACCTGGTCTCATACGGATATGTTGGTTGACGTTTTTGAACCGACTCAGCAGGTGCGTCCTCGAACTCCTGGTCAGGGTCGTTACATGCAGGCCATTCGAGACCACGAGTTGGTGCTGGCGGTCGGACCAGCTGGAACCGGTAAAACTTACCTGGCTGTCGCGATGGCGGTCGAGGCATTGAAGCAGCAACAGATCAAGAAAATCGTGTTGGTTCGCCCAGCTGTCGAGGCAGGCGAAAGCCTGGGATTCCTGCCGGGAGATTTCCAGGCAAAGATCAATCCATACCTGCGACCGTTGCTTGATTCGCTGCATGCGATGATCGATCATGAACAGATTAGCCAGTTCATGCAGCAGGAGGTGATCGAGGTCATTCCCCTGGCTTACATGCGTGGACGTACGCTCAACGACGCTTTTATCATTCTGGATGAGGCGCAGAATGCCACGGTTGCCCAGATGAAAATGTTCCTGACTCGCATGGGAGAAGGGTCCAAGATCGTGGCTTCGGGAGACGTGACCCAAACGGACCTGCCCCATACCTCTCGCAGTGGACTCACGGATGCCGTGGTACGACTGAAGGATATCGAGGGCATTGCTCACGTCACGTTAACAGGCAATGACATCGTTCGTCACCGGCTTGTGCAGGAAATTGTTGAAGCCTATGAAACGGCTTCTGTTTCACCCCGTTCATCATCTCGGCGGAAATGAGTTGCGACTCATTTGAGCGTTCTATTGCATGTCAACAGGTATCCCAAAACGTCAACTGATGGATCGTACGGGATCGTTTTCCCTGCCGCCCAACCAGTGGGTGCGCACGTTGGAATACCTGCAACGCGTGGGTGTCTGGCTGAGAATCGCCAGCTGTCTGCTGGCAGCCGTCATGATGTGGTGGTTCACCAGTGGCTGGAAGAAGCCATTCCCGTTTCGCCAGGGTTACATACCGGGTCGCGATATCGTCGCCAGTGTACAGTTTTCCGTCAGTGATCCAGAAGCAACCAAGAAGTATCGAGAACAGGCACGACGAGAAACGTTCTGCGTTTACGAGCATGATCAGCAGCAGGTGGATGAGTTGCGGCAGGGGTTGCAGAACAAGGTGTTTACCGTCATTCGTGCGGCATCGTTCAAGGAATTGAACAGGCAGGTCTGGGGCGAGTTCTTTGCGCCGGGCAAGATGCCTGACCGGAAGCAAGTAGATCCGGCAGAGATATCACCCCTGTTCAAGGGAATGACCGAGGCGCAGGTTTTCGAGATGTTCCAGGCATCGTTCGCCGACGATATGAACCTGTCAAGTTTTTCACAGGCCATTGAAAGGGCCTTCGAGGATATCGAGAAAGACGGTCTCCTGGAAAACCTGGAACACTCGCTGGAAGAGGGGAGCCAAATCACGATCCTGGTTTATCGGCGAAACAACCTGGATGGCCAGCACCAGGTCGAGGTCAAGGATGTTCGCATTCCGGAGGTAACCGGGACGCTGGACTCCCGGGTTGTCCAGGAAATCGAGGATCTGTCGATCACGAATGAACAGGCAGCGCATGTTTCTGTGCTGGTTAACCACTGGTTGAAGCAGCAGCGGTTGCCTATCACCCTGAAGCTGGACAAGGACCGGACTGAACAGGAATACCAGCATGTCATGGAACGTGTCGGCGAGGCCATGCACGTGTACCGTCCGGGCGAGCGGCTGGCCGAGGGGGGTAAGCCATTATCAGGTCAGGACCTGGAACTGTTGCGCTCCGAGTACAGGTTCCAGGTGGAACAGGCCGGTTGGCCAAGGATCGTCTCTTGTAGCGTGGCATTTTTTGGCATGTACGTGGCGATCTATATCCTGTGTGGTTGTTATATTTATTTTCACGAGCCATGTATCCTGGTAGATTTTCGACGCCTGGTAACGTTGCTGGCCCTGGCAGTGCTCACGGGTAGCCTGATGTATGTTGCAGCTCGTGACGATTGGCGTGTGGAGATCGTTCCGGTCGTCCTGTTTGCCATGACCGTTACGATTGCTTACCACCGGGAGTTGGGACTGTTACTGGCCACGGCTGTTTCCCTGGCCCATGCGGTATGCCAGGGTTACGCGTTAACTGAATGGCTGATCCTGGTTTCCGCGATAGCGGCCAGCACACTGATGCTGGGACGCATCCGCAGTCGAACCAAGTTGATTTACGTGGGCCTGTGCGTGGGTTTCGTCGTGATCCTGACCACGCTGGGCGTGGGTTCGCTGGTCGGACAGATGTTCGGTGCCTCGGATGTTTCTGTCTTTACCGGGGCGGAAAGTTTGCAGACGGTTAAAGGGTTGTCGTTTGCCAGCGGTCTTTTGCAGGGTGCTTTCTGGTATGGAGGCTGTGTGGTCCTGGCCGGTTTCCTGATGACCGGTTTACTGCCTGTCGTGGAGTGGGTGTTTGACGTTCAAACCGATATCAGCCTGCTGGAACTGGGAGATGCCGCTCATCCGTTATTGCAGGAATTATCGCGACGAGCCCCGGGTACTCATAATCACTCCATGAATGTGGCTTCCATTGGTGAAGCTGCTGCGGATGCTATCGGTGCCAATAGTCTGCTGGTTCGGGTAGGAGCTTATTTTCATGATATTGGCAAGATGCTCAAGCCAGGTTACTTCGTTGAGAACCAGGGGGCCGAGGAGAACCGTCACGAGTCGTTATTGCCGGCCATGAGCAGCCTGGTGATTATCGCTCACGTGAAAGATGGCGCGGATCTGGCGGAACACCATAACCTCCCTCAGACGATCATTGACTTCATCGAGCAGCATCACGGAACCACGCTGGTCGAGTTCTTTTACCGTGAAGCGGCCAAACGCAGCGAGGACGATCCAGATGAGGCGAATTTCCGTTACCCGGGTCCCAAGCCCCGGTCGCGTGAAGCCGGTATCATGATGTTAGCGGACGCCGTGGAGAGCGCCAGTCGTTCCCTGGTTGATCCGGCCCCGGCTCGGATCGAGAACATGGTCCGGGAGATGGCCGGCAAACGCCTGGCCGATGGTCAGTTTGATGATTGTGGACTGACGTTGCAGGAATTGCACCAGATCGAAAACAGCCTGATTAAATCATTGGCTGTCGTGTATCATGCTCGCGTGAAGTACCCGGATCAGGAACATACCGCTTAAGCCAGGGAGCCAGGAGCTTGATACAGATTGAACTGACCAATCAACAGGAAATTCATCCTGTGGAGTCAGAACGACTGGTGGCTGCAGTACGCCAGATATTGGCAGAGGAAGGGCTGGAACGAGCTGAAATCAGTATCGCGGTGGTGGATGACGTCACCATCCACCGCCTCAACGTGCAGTACCTACAACACGATTACCCTACCGATGTGTTGAGTTTCATCATGGAGCAGCAACCGGGGTACGTTGAGGGCGAATTGATCGTCAGTGCGGATACGGCGGCAACCGAGTCGACTCGTTATGGTTGGCTACCGGCCGACGAACTGCTCCTTTACGTGATTCATGGTACCTTGCACCTGGCTGGTTATCTGGACGGGACGGATGAAGAACGTAAGAAGATGCGTGGCCGGGAAGATCATTACCTGGCTCAACATGGTCTACAACCACACCATTTACCGGTTGATTCAGCCGATCCACCAGCGGAGGTTTGACCAAAATCCACGGATCGATTAAACAGGACACCACGGCAAGGGTGTAGCAGCCACGGTCCGGTGATCGTGATAGCGGTGGTTTGCCGAGATGCAATGAAGGAGAATCATTACTCGTGCTCACAGCGGAAGGCGCCTGGTGGCTGATAGTTGTTGGTTGGCTCGTGACAGCCCTGGGTGCTCTGGGTACGCACGTCTTACGTGATTTTTCACGACACCAGTTGGAAACGTATTGCCGCCGCCGTGGTAAACCTGAACGTTTCAAGCGGTTCCTGGCTGGTCATGACCAGGCCGCCCTGGCGGCAGAAAACCTGCAGGTACTCGGTTCGATCCTACTGGTTGCCGGCTGGGTGCTGTCCGGGTTGATCCCGTTGGCCCGGGAGGGTGGATGGGACTCGATGACCTGGAGCAGTCGTGACGGCGTGGGATTGCTGTTATTCGTTACGCTCTTGTTGGCAACCCTGATCTGGATCCCCCGCGCAGTGGTTCGTGTTTGGTCCGCGCCGCTGATCTATCATGGTTGGTTAGCATGGTGTTCCATCGAGCGGCTTCTCTGGCCCTTGAGCGCAGGTGTCTGCGTGGTGGATACGGTCATCAACCGGCTGGCCGGTAAAGACGACGAGCAGGAGGACGAGGAAGAGGCATTTGAAGATGAGATTCGTACCATTGTTAGCGCCGGCCTGAGGGAAGGATTGCTCGAGGAGGATGCCCGTGAGATGATCGAGGGGGTCATTGAACTGGGGGATGCCGACGTGCTCGATATCATGACGCCCCGATCTGAAATAGACGCGCTCGATGCCTCGCTGAGTTGGCCGGATGTCTTGCGATTTGTCGTTGATGTGGGGCGGACACGGATTCCCGTCTTCGAGGAAAAACTCGATAACATCGTTGGCATTTTGTATGTGAAAGATCTCTTTCCGGAATTAAACAAGAATCCTGCCGGTTTGCAGATCCCGTTGAGGCAACTGGTGCGGGAGCCCTGGTTTATTCCGGCCACCAAGGCGGTCGACGAGTTGTTACGGGAATTCCTGCGAACACGCAATCACATGGCAGTTGTCGTGGATGAGTATCGTGCCGTTGCGGGAGTCGTCACGATCGAAGACGCACTGGAAGAAATTGTCGGTGAAATCGTTGACGAACATGACAAGGAAGAGGCGGATGAAATCATGGTCGTGGATGACCAGACCATTGATGTCGTGGGACGAACTCACATCGATGAAATTAATGAACGCTTCGGCTGGGGACTTTCCGAGAGCGATGATTATGATACGGTCGGTGGCCTGATCCTGCGGCAACTGGGTTACATCCCCTCTGCCCAGGAGCAATTGCAGGCCGACGGGTTGAAGATCACCGTCTTGGAAGTCTCGCGGCGACGAATTGAACGTATTCGGATACAGCAACTTGGTGAATCGAGGCGGGAAACGGCCTGATACAATGTCCAGTGAAAAGAGCCGTGCCCTGATTCTGCGCCTGGTGGAGTTCAGCGAGTCGAGTTGCGTGGTCACGTTGTTTACCGATCGTTTTGGTAAGATAGCCGCTTTAGCGAAGGGGGCTCGACGTCCCAAGGGACCCTTTGAGTCTGCTCTTGACCTGCTGGCAATCTGTCGCATAGTCTTCCTCCACAAATCGTCTGACACCTTGGACTTGTTAACAGAAGCGAAGCTGGAAAAACGGTTTCGTGCGTCGACCCGCGACCTGTCGCGTTTGTATGCCGGGTACTACGTAGCGGAACTGCTCAATGAACTGACCGATATTGCGGACCCGCACCCGGAGTTGTTTGAAGCGGCCATTTTCACGCTGGCCGAATTGAACGCCGAAGCGGATGTCTTGACCACGATCGTGAGGTTTGAATTGACCACGTTGCGCCTGCTGGGGCATTTGCCGACATGGGACCAGTGTGCCGGATGTGGACAGATCGTATCCGGTGATTCGAGGATTTCGTTCGGCCAGTTGGCAGGCGGTGTACTTTGCAACACCTGCCGGGTAGGCCAACGTGAGGTGGTTCGGATCAAGCCGGAAGTGATTCACGTACTGAGGTTACTGTCAAAGGAGAACGGATCGACGGACACTTCCTGGAGCATCGCTGCCAACTTGCGAGGCCCGATCCGTAGTGTCTTGAATCGATACATTGCGAACCTGGTGGGGCATCGTATTCGCATGCATGATTACTTAGGGATGCTGGCTACGTGAACGGAGAATCACGGATGATTCTGCGGACGTATCCGGCCGTTATTATTAACAGGAACAACAGGTTTCCATCGTGGTGCTGCTGAACTGCACACGCGGTTGCCTGTGGACAAGGATGTCCTCGATGAAAAGAGATTTTTGCCAGCCGTGGGTAATGGTGGTTGTGGTAGGTACCCTGGCGTGTTGTGGCTGTACCCCTTTCCAGAAAGATGCCCAGTCAATGACCGGGTTCGGGCTCCAGCACCGCAACGTGGAAAGTACGAAGCTACCGGCCGTGGGCCAGGTAAATCACGAGCAGGCCGTGGTGGACGTCGCGCAGCGGGAAAAACGAGATGAGTCCTCTGGCCAATTCCTGGAGCGACAGTTTGACTGGTTGAGAGGGCGTGAAGAAAACCTGCAGGCTGCAGTTCGGTTACTCGCGGAGGCCGAGCAGGTTTATAACCGGGCCACTAATGCGCGGGCCACGGGCAATGGAGTAAATGCGACCGAGGAGATCCAGGGAGTCTACCTGGAAGCTGCTGAAATCTATGACCTGGCGGCTCGACGCTGGCCAGATTCTGCCCTGGAAGAAGATGCCATGTTCATGGCAGCCGAGT
>JAYGDH010000352.1:0-9238 GCA_046583055.1 Pirellulaceae bacterium
GACCTGCTGCAGGGTCATTTCCTTGAGCAACAATTCCGGCATCAGGCTCTTGGGCTGTGGTGTCAACAGATCCACGTCAGCAGCCGCGATGCGAATTTCCTTACGTGCCGCATCACGCAGCACGACTTCTTTTTCACTGCGGCTCGCCAACAGCCCCGTATAAACCTGTCCCTGTACCGTTTCTACCAGGTAGGTGCGATACTTGGGATCAATCTTACGTGACGGTTCGAGAATCGTCTCGAGCAGCGTACGACGATCGTTCTTCTTGGCGATCCCGTCCAAATCTGGCCCCAGTTGATTCCCCTGGTTGGCCACACGATGACAATTGCGGCATTGCACCCCTGCTCCCTTGAGGAACAATTCTCGACCGGCTGCCGCACTCCCCTGCCTGGCCAAGATTGCCTCCGGACGAATCACGGTACCCAGTCGTTGCACGCGTTGACTGGCCGGCAAAAATGATTCATAGAGGTCCCGGATACGAACATCAGCATGCTGACCTCCAGCCAGGATTACCTGCGCTCGCACCCCAGGTGGTAACACCTGCTCCTGGTGACCCAGGGCCATTACCAGTTGAAGTGCGCCGCTACTGGATTCCAGTAATTCCTTGATCGCCTTGTCCCGCTGGTCTGCAGCCAGCTTGGCACGGCCCAATTTCTCAACCAGTTGCTGGTGACGTTGGCGGATCCCCCCGGCGGTCTCATCCGCAGTACCAGCCGGGGCCAGGTCCGGCGACAGCGAGGCAATCCAGTCGTGCACCAGTTGCAGGCCGTCTCGATCAACAACCTGGGATCCAAAGTGAGGCATCCGTCCCCGCCCCAGCTTGGCCATGCGATACAGCAATACCGATCGAAAAGGGTCTGCCGGTGCCAGCACGCGTGCGCCATACATGCCAAAGGTACCCTGGGTAGGCCGGGCCCCCAACAAGTTGGATTTCTCCAGCGTCAGGGCATAGCGAATATCCATGTGGGCTGTCCCTCCACCTCCACGACGATGACAGGTCGCGCAATTAATATGCAGGTAAGCCCGAGCCCGCTTTTCCAGGTCCGCCTCGGAATCGCCAGGGTCCGGCAAGACCGGCAACTTCTCTGCCAGTGGCTTACTGAACAAACCAATGTGAGCGAAAGTCCGCAACTGGTTATCGGTGACGGCCCCGTAATCATGCTCCCGGTTCACCTGGTCGATCGTGAAACCGTAGATCGAACCACCACGAGTCGTATGACAAAGAATGCATTCGGTGCGACTTGCATGATGCCAACGCTGCTTACGTTGGCCACCCGGCGCCGCCGGATCCTGGACCGTGAAGGTGCGATCGCTCCCCTGGTGCCCGGCCAGCACGGCGTCAGTCTGTTCCTCGTTCCAAATGTAGTTGTAGGCTTGCCAGGCACTGCCATCAAAATGCAACACCTGGGTCTCGATACGCCTGCGAGAGGACGGATCTCCCTGTTTCAGGTCCAGCGAGATGGTCTTGGCCAACACGCCATCCCTGGGAAATTCCCAGTTCCCCTCGAAGAACCCCTGCTGGGCATTGGATTTACTGTAGACCCCCAGTTGCGAGGTCCCGGGGAGAGCCAGGAAACGATCGGCAATCGTGTGATCTGCCCACGGTTCCGCATTGATCGAATAAGGAATCACTCCCGCAGCGGGCTGGTGTTTCTGAACCGAGGCAAATAGCCCCGTGTCACTGAGCTTAAGAGGAAAATCCTGGTTGACGGTGGTGGTAGGCGTGGGAACCAGCCGATGCAACGTCCCTCCCCCGTAATCCATCATATAAAGTTCATCCGCATGATCAGTTCCGAAGCAAATCACCTGCAGCGGCGTATCGACGAGTTCTTCCAACCAGGTCACCTTGCTGCCATCGTGCCGCACTCCCCATACTTTCCCAGTGACGTAGTCGGCATAGATGTAGGCACCGTTCAATGCCTTGAGTCGCTGGCCCATGTAAACGGCGCCGCCGGTAATCGAGCGTGCCTCGGTGTGCGAATGGGCCACGGTTGCCGGAACAATCCTGGTGGGGCCACGTTCCCATTCCGGGTGCACCAACTGGCTGGATTCCATGATGCTCCAACCGTAATTGGCTCCCTTTTCCACGCGGTAAACCATCTCCCACATTTCCCATCCCACATCGCCACACCAGAGTGCTCCGTTGGTGGGATCAAAGGTAATCTTCCAGGGGTTACGAAAACCGTAGGCCCACACTTCACCACGAGCCCCCGGACGTTTCACAAACGGATTATCAGCCGGGATGGAATAAAGTTTTCCCTGGTCATGGTGATCCACGTCGATCCGCATGATGGTCGACATCACGGTCTCCAGGTTCTGGCCATTGCGCAAGCTATCCGGCGGAAAGGCCCCGGCACCATCCCCAGCCGTGACGTACAGGTAGCCATCCGGACCAAACTTGATACAGGCACCGTTGTGGCCCCCGGAGAGCCACGTCAGGATCACTTCCTCGCTGGTCACGTCGATGGTCGGGGGATCGGTGTCACTGCACTTGAAACGCGACAGGACGGTCCCATCCTCCTGACCTGCCTTCTTGACATATGCCAGGTAGCAATAACGATTCTCCTGGAAACGCGGATGAAACGTGAGACCATAAACCTGGTTAAATTCCTCGATGGCCGGTGCCAGCTCCGCGACCAGTTCTGCCTGGTCACCAGATCCATCCGGCAGGAACGCAAAAATCTTCCCCTTGAGTTCGACCACGAACAAGTGTTCTGTTCCTGGTGCGGACGTCAGGATCACCGGGTTCACGAACTTCAATTGGGGAAACACCTGTTCCACCTGGTAGGGTGGCGGCGGCTCTGGAGAACCGGTGATTCGTGATGTCGTCCAGGCCGTCCGTTGACTGATACCATGCGGGCCGGCGTCCTGCCCGATAACCGGCGACAGGGAACAGGCCATCCAAACAAAAGTAACCGTCACGCTGAAGGCAACTCGAATCATCATGGTATCACCGACTGGAAGAAGAAATGCTCTCTAACTTGCTGCATCGTAATCCTCACCGAATCATGCTGCAAGCAGCACAAGAAGACCGATCTTGTGCTGTTTGACTCGAACCTGATCCAGTGGTCCAATGAATGATCTGGAACCGACAACCTCCCTGCAAATCATCATAAACTCTAACTAAACACGCCCAGGAAAGCTAACATGTTAACAGCAAGAACACGTCTCTTTCACTTTGTTGCTATCACAGCGATCATCTCCCTTGGTTGCTACGGCTGCAACAAACCTGCCGAGACGCCCAGCTCGCCGGGACCGTCGTCAGGAGCAACAGAGACCTCCAGTGGCCAGGGACTCACGGCAGAAGCTGCCCAGGAGCTCCTGCCGGCAGCTGCTTCGATGAGCAGCGCTGATTTCGAAACACTGGCCACTTCCCAAACCGTGCCAGACTGGGGCAGCATCAAAAGCAAAACCCTGACCTTAATCCTGCTGACGATGAAGATGACAAAAGCCAATGCGGACAACCAGGCTCTCCTGGAGGAATTCCATTGGGCAGCGGACTTTCCGCACCCGAGCGAGATCGCAGAGATGATTTACAAGAGCAAGGCCAAGGGCTACGCCACCTTCCTGCAACCAAATCTCATCACCCATTGTACGTGTGACAGCGACGGAGATACTGCCAGCGGGTTCGTGACGTTTCATGCCCCGGATCTTTATGCCGGCAAAGTGCAATTCATTGCCCGGCGCAACGAGGGCAAATGGCAAATCGAAGAATTTCTCCTTCCCAACTATGGAATCAAGACGACCCTGGGAACCGATAACCAGTGGCACCAGTCCTCACTGGATGATCCCGCCGACAGGGCTGGAAGCACCGAGGCTGAAAAGTCCGAGTCCGCACCAGCCGCTGAAGCCCCGGCTGTCGGCCCCCCCGCACTGACCACGGCAGCCGCCAGGGCACTGGTTCCCCGGGCATCTTCCATGAGCAATGCCGACTTCAAGAAGTTCTCCGGCCCGGATGGCAACCCCACGGCCAACGGTTTCGAAAGCCAGTCGCTGAGCCTGGTCCTGATGACGCTGGACCCCGACAAGGCCGGTGCCAAGAACCCGGAAGTCTTAAACGATTTCCAGTACGTGCCCGGTTTCCAGCTTGACCACCTTGCCAGGGCCGTTAAAAGCAGCCAGTCACTGGGGTACGCCACGCTTATCCAGCCGCAGTTCATTACCCACGGGTCCTGCCAGACCGACAAGGACCAGGCCCGGGGATTTGTTACCTTTCATGCCAAGGGTCTTTATTCTGGCAAGGTTCACTTCCTGGCCCGCTACCACGAGGGAACCTGGCGAATCGAGCAATTCCAGTTGCCTGTCTATGGAATCACACTTTCCCTGGACAAGCAGGGGAACTGGCAGCGGAGCGCCGTTGAAGTCGAGCCGGGCACTGGATCGAACTAGTTGCCAAACAACTGCTTGTGCAAGCGTTGTAATGCCTCGCTGCTGTCCAGCACGTAATCACGTTCTGCCTTCACTGCATCGGACGTGGCCTTGACCAGGGCCTTGAACTGCTCGTTGTTGGCAACCTCCTTGCGTGCCGCTCGCTGGGTTGCCTGGATCTTCTCATTGGTCACGAACAACTGCGGGAAAGCCTGCTCCATTTTCTCTTCCCGTGATTGCCGTTCTCTAACCAGGGCCAGGTAAGGAGCTTCTTTTCCATACTTGCGCCGCACCCTTTCAAAAGCGGCCGCCAACTGGTTCTTGGGCAGCGTGGCAAGCCGACTGTCTTTCGACAGCACGAATTGTCGTTCTGCCTGCTTTGCGAGATTCGCCTGTTTCTGCATTTCCTGGTATCGCTTATCACGATCCCGTAACTCCTGTCGCGACTGGTCAATGACCTTGCGCACCTGCTTGATCGTGCTAAACACCTGCGGGAACTGTTCATGCTCTTTGTTTTTCTGCGCGTCTACCTGGGCTACCCGTTTTCGAAATTCCGGATCGTTACGGTAGAGTTGATCCTGGGCATTCATGAGCAATCGCTGGTACTGCTCCCGGGGAGTTCGCGGTACCGCCGGGCGTGTTTCCTGGATTCGCTTGAGCATGGTGCGTCGAGTCTTCCAGTCCCGCAGGACAGCGGCCTGCAGGATCTGCACGTTATCGAGAGAGGCAGACGACTGATCTACCTGAAACGCGAAATAGGTGCGTTGGCGATCCAGGATGGGGTGCTGTCCCACCACGAAATGGTCTCGATCGACGTGGGCCACGATCTCATCCTTGACGATTTCCACTGTCATCGTGTACCACTGCTCGGTTTTAAAATCGAAGGCACACTCGCCCTGGACACTGGGGTAATAGGGCACCGATTGATCCCGGGCGGTTTGAATATAGAAATGGTCCGGGCGAACATGCACGACCGCGTTGTAATGTCCAGGTGTACCGGTGAGCAGGCGAATATCCCGCGCCCCCTCGAAACGAAAATCAAATCGCATCACGACATCCTGGAACTCCGGATTCTTGATAAAGATGCGGTCGTTTTCTGCCGGCAGTTCATTTCGCCAGAGGGCCTCGTTCCTGATGCTCCAGGGTGATCGAAAGAACCAGCGATCACTCACCTGGCCCAATGAAAACGAGTCCTGGAAATAGGATTTTCCTGTACGAGCCATCATGAGGGGACTCGGTGTCCTGGCCTGGACCTGCTGTCGCCAGGATGCCAGTTGGTTTCGCAATTGATCAACTCGTTGCGGATGTTTTGCTGCCAGGTCATCCTGCTCACCGACATCGCTGCGGAGGTTGTAGAGTTCGGCATGTCCATCATCAAAAAAGTCGATCAGTTTCCAGTCCCCGGCCCGCACGGCCCCGGCCGAACGGCCACCGAGAAAATGAGGTTTGTCGAGTGGATAATGCCAGTACATGGCCTCCCGCTTGATCCCGGTTTGCGGGTTCATCCAGTTGGCCAGGCAGGAAACCCCGTCGAGGACTTGCTTTGCGGGTGGTTCCAGTTCGAGGGCCTCCAGCAGTGTCGGGTAAAAATCGACGTTGACCGTCGGTTCCTGGCTCACGCTGGCCCGTGGTACGCGTGCCGGCCAATGCACCAGCAGGGGAATACGAATCCCCCCTTCGTACAGTTGGCTTTTTCCACCACGCAGTTGCCCGTTGGTCGTCACCTGGCTTTCTCCACCGTTATCACTGGTAAAGATAACAATCGTGTTGTCCTGGATTCCCTTCTCAACCAACTTCTTCATGACCAGTCCGACACCATCATCGATACTCTCGAGCATGGCAGCCAGGTGAGGGTTGTGGTCACTGGCCCAGTGATTCAAGGGATCTCCCTGGAGCCCGGCATCCTGGCAGAGGTAACATCGTTGTCGATGACTTTTACCGGGCGGATGTTTGCGGCGATACTTCTCGACCAGTTCCTTCTTGCCATTCATGATGGAATGGGGAGCATAGTGGCTGAGCAGCAGGAAGAACGGTTTCTCGTGATTTTTCTCGATGAACTTCACCGCTTCATGGTTCATCCGATCGACCAGGTATTCGTTCTCACCCAGAACCTGGTTGGGAATATCGACCCAACGAATGGGTTGATCCCGAAACCTGTAAGGCCAGAAATTAGCTCCGTTTCCAACGCCCTTGACCTCACCGGCAAATTCGCTGGCAAAACCATGGTCCGTGGGCCGAAGTTCGACCGGGGCATCATGATACTTGTAGCCCGTCAGATGCCACTTGCCGATCATCCCGGTCTGGTAACCGTGGGCCTGGAGCGTTTCAGCCAGGGTTACATGGCTGCGGGAAAGTGCATTCGCAGAATTGGGACGCAGGTAATCGAGGATGCCTACGCGCGCGGGGTACTGACCGGTCAGCAGGGCGGCCCGGTAAGGTGAACAGACGGGAGCTGCGGCATAGGCCTGGGAAAATCGCATCCCGCTTTTACCGAGTTCATCCAGGTGCGGTGTCTCGTTAAAACGATTGCCGTAACATCCCAGTTCGGACCATCCCAGGTCGTCAGCCAGCACGATCACAATATTGGGTTTCCTGGCGGCCGCGGTTAATTCCGCTGACCAGACACAGGCGATGATCAAACAAATTGTTAGCAGGACCTGGCTAATGCGGTCTACCATCATTTTCTCCCCCGAGGTCATTCTGTGCAAAACGATTTATTATAATCGAACTTCCTTGCTTGGGGAGTTACTCTGCCAATTGTTGTCGCGGCCTACGGACAGTGGTATGCTTGGTTCCAATCGTGCTATATCCAGGATGAAACCGAGTCTCTTTCCAGTTCCAGGAGCCAGCCATGTTACATCATCCAAGCCTCTTCTTGATGATGGTACTACTTCTACAGTCCCTGGCCAGTGTTTCCCTGGCCCAGGAGGCTGATCAAACCAAGGGCAAGACGTTGTCACGGACTTATGATTTCAAGGAAGCGGGTAAAGCGATGAAATACTCGCTCTACATCCCGACCAGCTACGACAAGGAAAAAAAGACTCCCCTGATTGTTGCCCTGCATGGGCTGGGAAGCAGTGCTGCCGGCATCATGCGATACCCGGGTTTCACCCGGCACGCAGAAAAACACGGATACCTGGTGGTGGCTCCCACGGGCTACAACTCGCGAGGCTGGTACGGATCACGTGGCAGAGGAGGCGGACGCGGATCAGATCCTGAAAACCTGGGGGAGCTCAGTGAAAAAGATGTCATGAACGTGCTGGCCATCGTCCGTGAAGAATTCAATGTTGACGACAATCGTATTTACCTGATGGGTCATTCGATGGGGGGTGGCGGCACCTGGCACCTGGGCATCAAGTACCCGAAGATCTGGGCCGCGCTGGGACCGATCGCGCCAGCCGCACCGCGCAGCAGTTCAGGCCTGGCTGACATCACGCACATCCCCGTGATTGTCATCCAGGGTGACCAGGACAGTCTCGTTCGCGGGGCACGTCGCTGGGTCGACAAGATGAAGGAACTCAAGATGGAGCACGAGTACCTGGAGATCAAAGGGGGCGGCCATGTTGATGTCGCCTACAAGCATTTCCCAGAGCTCTTTGCTTTCTTTAATGCACACGCACGGGACGGAACGGCCGTTGCATCCAAGCCTGCGCCGGAAAAAGCAGCTGGCAGCCAACGTGCCGAGCGGTTCGAAGGCTTCAAGAAAACCCCCGTTAACATGGATTACCTGGCTCACCTGCCCAGGGGTTACCAGGAAGGCGAGAAACAATGGCCCATGATCCTCTTTCTACATGGTGCCGGCAGCGTCGGAGACAAACTGGATCGCATCAAACGCAACGGTCTACCTCAATTACTCGATGCCCAAGCTGACTCACAGGTCCGACCGTACCTGGACCGTTTTATCATCATTTCACCGCAGTCCACTGAGCGGCGCTGGAGTACCAGTTCCCTGGAGGCTCTCCTGTTTCATGTCGAGGAAAAATACAGGGTAGACAAGCAGCGTGTTTACCTGACCGGACTTAGCCTGGGTGGCTATGGAACCTGGTCCATGGCAGGTCGCTACCCCGATTACTTCGCCGCCATCGTCCCCATCTGCGGTGGCGGCAGTCTCTCCGCGGTTAACCGCCTGAAGGATATCCCTACCTGGGTCTTTCACGGTGCCAAGGATGAAACTGTCTCCATTTCCAAGTCCCAGAGCATGGTTGACGCCTTGAAGGCTGTCAATGGAAACGTGAAATTCACGATCTACCCGGAAGCAGGACATGATGCCTGGACGGAAACCTACAACAACCCCAAGCTTTACGAATGGTTGCTGGAACAAAAGCGATCCAACTAGAGAGCCTGTCCCCAGCGGAAGCATCGTCTGTCCTGCCCAAGAAAGATCCTCTCATGCTCTTCCGGTATCCGTCGATCCTGGTTGCTCTGCTGGCATTGATCCTGGGTATAAACAACCTGGCCAGCGCGGTCGAGCTTCGGCATGGCTACGCCGATTCGTCCGGCGTAAAGATTCACTACGTGGAAGCGGGCCAGGGCCCCCTGGTTATCTTGATCCACGGGTTTCCTGATTTCTGGTATACCTGGCGCGATCAGATTCCGGACCTGGCAAAACATTTTCACGTCGTGGCCATCGACCAGCGGGGATACAACAAGAGCGATCAACCCAAGGGGGTTGAACATTACACGACCGACAAGCTGGTTGGCGATGTGAAGGCGGTAGTTGACCATTTCAAACAACCACAGGCCACGATTGTCGGGCATGACTGGGGAGGGTTCGTTGCCTGGTCTTTTGCCATGACCCATCCGAAGGTAACCACTCGGCTCATCGTGCTGAACCTGCCTCATCCGCGGGGCCTGATCCGGGAACTGGCCA
>JAYGDH010000407.1:0-10110 GCA_046583055.1 Pirellulaceae bacterium
CGTCATGGAGCAGATCAAGGAGCGGGATGATTTTTTCAGCGCTCCCTTCCTGGCAACCTACTTTTATCGCCTCAATGTTGACAAACCGCCGTTGGACCAGGTGCTTGTGCGTCGTGCCCTCAACATGGCGATCCACAAGGATTTGATTTGCAGGAAGATTGTTTCTGCCGGGCAGACGCCGGCGAGAAGTTTCGTGCCAGCCCAGCTGGATAATTATTCTGGACCGCAATGTGGGGCTTACGACGTGACCCGGGCACGACAGTTGTTGTCCGAGGCGGGTTACCCCAACGGCAAGGGATTTCCCAGGATCGAGATCCTTTACAATACCAGTGATAGTCACCGGGAACTGGCTGAGTTTATCCAGCAACAATGGAAAGAGAACCTTGGCATCGAGGTTGGCCTGCGAAATCTTGAATGGGGTACCTTTCTGAGTACCTTGAAACAAATGGATTACATGGTGTCTCGTAGTGGCTGGATTGGCGATTACCCGGATCCCAATACGTTCCTGGGCATGTTCGTGACCGGCGGAGCCAACAACCAGACCAACTGGAGCAATGCCCGGTTCGATGCATTGATCGAGGGATCCAAGTCAGAAGCAAGCAAGTCGAAGCGGCGCGGGATGTTGGAGGAAGCGGAGGGAATCCTGATGTCCGAGTTGCCGATCATTCCCATCTACTTTTACGTTTCCAAGAACCTGGTGAACCCCCGGGTAAAGGGTTTCTCGGGTAATATCCAGGATGTGCACCCCCTTCATGTTTTGCGGGTGAAATAGGCCATCGTCGGTTTACGATAGGTCAGGAAGGATTGGTTGGTTGAGTAAGTTCCTGTTACGACGCCTGGGATGGATGCTGTTGACCATCTGGGTGGTTTATACACTGACGTTCTTCCTGATGCGGGTTGTCCCCGGTGGCCCCTTCGACAGTGAACGGAGCGTGGACCCGGCCATCCAGAAAAACCTCGAGGCGCGTTACCAGCTGGACCGACCGTTGCTGGAGCAATATGCGACGCATCTCTGGCACACGATACAGCTGGATTTCGGCCCCAGTTACAAGCTGGAAGACTTCACTGTCAACGAGGTCTTGGCCCAGGGGTTTCCGATCTCCGCTTCGCTGGGGATCTTCGCGATGGTGTTCGCGATCACGTTGGGGATTACAGCCGGGATCGTGTCAGCGGTGGCTCGTGATTCCCTGTTTGATTTTTCTTTCATGGTCATGGCAACGCTGGGGATTGCGATACCCAATTTCGTGTTGGCCAGCCTGGCGATTGTCCTGCTGGTTTTTACCTGGCAGGTGTTCCCGGCGGCGGGCTGGGGTGAACTCAGACAGGTGGTTTTGCCAGCGCTTTGCCTGGGTGCCCCCTTTGCCGGTTATATCGCGCGACTGACACGTACCGGGATGCTGGAAGTCCTCGGACTGGACTATATCCGCACGGCCTATGCCAAGGGCCTGAGTCATCGCCGGGTTGTCTTGCGGCACGCCCTGCGTGGGGCCCTGCTGCCGGTGGTCTCCTACCTGGGACCGGCCACGGCCGGCATCCTGACCGGGTCGCTCGTGCTGGAACAGATTTTTGCACTTCCCGGGATGGGCAGCCACTTTATCGAGGCGGCCACCCAGCGTGATTACACATTAGCGATGGGCGTCGTGTTGGTCTACACAGTTTTGTTGTTCGTGATGAATACGCTGGTGGATCTTTCCTACGGCGTGATCGACCCCCGCGTGGAACTGGAATAACTCAGGATGAATGGTTCTTCCACCGACAATTTAAAGAAGCCCAGCCTGACGACCCCGGCTGACTATACGCAGTTGCTGACAGAAGCCACTGAGATCCAGGGAGTTTCACTCTGGCAGGATGCCTGGCGACGACTCCGTCGCAAGCGCATCGCCATGCTTTCCCTGGGGTTCCTGGTGGTACTGGTCATACTGGCCCTGCTCACACCACTGCTCCCGCTGCAGTCGCCGATTCGGCAGGATGCCCAGTATCGCAAGTTCCAGCCTCCAAACTGGCAGGCCGTCAGCCTGCGAGGGGACAGGCATCATCGCCAGTTGGAAGAATTGCATTCCAGTCATGCCAGGGCGACGGGTAAAACCAGGAAGGAACTTGCCGAACAGATCGGTTACATGGAGTCCCGTGACCACCAGATCAATGTGCTCTGGCATAAGCCAGGCGGACTGACCAGGCTGTTGATCCGAACCCGCATGATGCTCTTCGGCGACTGGGCAATTCCCTCTATTTGTGGCACGGACAATCTTGGTCGTGACGTGCTTGCGCGCGTTTGCTGGGGAGCACGGGTTTCCCTCGTGGTGGGGGTCGTGGCGACCCTGGTCTCACTACTGATTGGTGTCAGCTACGGGGCCACGGCGGGCTACGTTGGTGGCTGGATCGACAACATCATGATGCGGATCGTTGATGTTATCTATTCCGTGCCATTTATTTTCGTGGTCATTTTCCTGATCACTATCCTGACCGAAGATTCCAACAAGAAGTGGTTGATGGCGTATGGGATCGACCAGATCATGATTTTTTATATCGTGATTGGTGCTATCTACTGGCTGACGATGGCCCGGGTGGTGCGTGGCCAGGTCATTTCCCTGAAGAATGAACAATTCATCGAGGCGGCCCGCACGGTCGGTTGTAGTCGCTGGCGGATTATATTCAGGCACCTGATTCCGAACGTCATGGGAATCGTGATTATTTATCTCACGCTGACCATTCCAGCGGTCATGCGGTTTGAGGCATTCCTGTCCTTCCTGGGCCTGGGTGTCCAGCCACCGGACGTTTCCTGGGGCGGCCTGGTGAACGACGGGGTCAACGTGATTACCCCCCTGAAGATCTACTGGTGGCTGATCGGATTTTCCGGCGCCACGCTGGCCCTGACACTGTTTGCCCTGAATTTCCTGGGAGATGGGCTCCGGGATGCTCTCGATCCACGTATGAAGAACCGGTGACCCGCATCATGACTGACCCGTTACTGAAAGTTACCGACCTGCAGGTGCAGTTTAATACCGAGGATGGCGTGGTGCGCGCTGTTAACGGCATTTCATTTGATCTCGCCGCTGGAGAAACGCTGGGGATCGTTGGTGAATCCGGATCGGGTAAGTCGGTGGCCAACCTCTCCCTGCTGGGCCTGATCCCTCAGCCTCCAGGGGAAATCGTCGGAGGGCGTGCTGAATTTCGTGGTGAAGATTTGTTGTCCAAGTCCCATGCGGAAATGACGGCGGTTCGCGGTAATGACATCGCCATGATCTTCCAGGACCCGATGACTGCCCTGAATCCATTCCTGACGGTCGAGGAGCAACTGACCGAGGTGACCCGCCTGCACCTGGGACTTTCTTCCAGGGATGCCCTGGATCATGCGATCGAGATGTTGCAGCGCGTGGGAATTCCGGCACCTGGAAAACGCATTTTCGATTACCCACATCAATTTTCCGGTGGCATGCGCCAGCGCGTTATGATCGCAATGGCACTTTCCTGTAACCCGGATGTCCTGATCGCCGATGAACCGACCACGGCGCTGGATGTTACGATCCAGGCCCAGATACTCGACTTGATGCGAGACCTGCAGGAAAAGGATGGGACGGCCATTATCCTGATTACCCATGACCTGGGCGTGGTTGCCAGTATTTGCCACCGCGTGCTGGTCATGTACGGAGGTCGTATCGTGGAAAGGGCTGACGTGGATTCCCTGTTCAGCCATCCACAACACCCCTATACCCGCGGCCTGCTGCGGTCTGCACCCCGCTGGGACCAGTCCGCGCATGAGAGGTTGGTGGCCATTGATGGCCAGCCACCGGATATGGCGGAGTTGCCACCCGGATGTGCTTTTGAGCCACGTTGTTCCTACCGGGTAGATCGCTGCAGGCAAGAACTGCCAACGCTGCAGCCGGTTTCCGGACAGGATCCCGGCAGCAGATGTGAAGCGGCTTGCTTCGTTGATGTGAACGAGGTGGATCTCCAGGAGCCTGCATCATGAGCCACCCCGAGACGAACCTGGCCGCAACCCAGGCCCCGGGGGGCAGCCCTCCCGTGCTGCGCGTGGAAGATCTGAAGATCCATTTTCCCTTTAGCCGGGGAAGCTGGTGGAAGCCGCAGCGGGGTTTTATTCGGGCGGTGGACGGGATCAGTTTCGAGGTAGCCGACGGGGAAACCCTCGGGCTGGTGGGTGAATCCGGGTGTGGGAAATCCACTACGGCACGCGGGATCGTTAACCTGCTGCGACCCACGGCCGGGAAGGTGTACCTGGACGGTAAGCGGATTGATCACCTGAATGATCACCAGATGCGAGTACACCGACGCAAGGTCCAGATGATTTTCCAGGATCCGTTTGCCTCCCTGAATCCCCGGATGACCGTTGGTCGTATTATTGCCGAACCGCTGGAAGTGTACGATCTTTATGATCGTCACCAGCGTCGCTACGAGGTCATGCGTTTGTTGGAACTGGTTGGCCTGAACCCTCGCTTCCTGAATCGCTATCCCCATGAATTTTCCGGTGGGCAGCGGCAAAGAATCGGAATCGCCCGGGCCCTGGCAGTCCAGCCGAAGCTGATCGTCTGTGACGAAGCGGTTTCAGCTCTCGATGTTTCGATTCAGGCTCAGGTCATAAACTTGTTGATGGACCTGCAGCAAGAACTGGGCCTGTCCTACGTTTTTATCGCTCATGACCTGGCTGTCATGCGACATATTGCACACCGCGTTGGCGTGATGTACCTGGGACGTATCGTCGAATTGGCAGATGTTGACCAGCTGTACGAGAATCCTCAACACCCGTACACGCAGGCCTTGTTGTCGGCAGCCCCGGCGCCTGATCCACAGGTTCAACGTGGCCGCCAACGGGTGTTATTGGAAGGGGAAGTGCCTTCGCCGGATCGCGAATATCCCGGCTGCCCGTTTGTGGATCGCTGTCCGCTGGCGGAAGAACTCTGCCGGCAGCAGGTTCCGAAGTTGGCAGGCTCGTCTCACCAGGTATCCTGCCTGAAGGTGGAAGTGACGTGAATTCAGTGAGCAGTGGGGCGTGATGAAGAACCTGCAATGTCCAGCGACTGCAGGTAGTAATTGACCACGTGCTTGAGCGTTTCTTCCTGGCCGCGATGGTAAATATACAGGCCGCGCAGGTTGGCCAGTTGGGCAGGGTCGTGATCGGGCAGGAACCGAATGCCCTGGTTGCGGATTTCGATCCGACCCACTTGCCGCCAGGAAAGACGACGAACCCGCTTGAAAACGAGTTGACGGATTCCATAGGGCCCAATTTTGTAGGTAACCGGCAACCAGTATCGCCAGGATGCAACGAGGGCCGCGCTCCCGGCCAGCAGCCCCATGCTGAGACTCTGGGACGCCCGGCCCGCCAGGACCGAGACCAGGATCAGCAACAGTACCACGACGATGGAGCGACGAGGCTGGTCCCGGAGCGGCCAGTTCACCAGTTGTAACTGCAGCGGACCTGTCTCATCGGGCCGAGCGCTCGGGACAGCGGTTGTTGAAGAAACTTGAGAGTCAACATCCATGGTCGGTTTCCCCGGTTGGTTCCTCGTTGGCATCTGGACGTTTATTGTAACTTCCCTGGACCAGGAACATCAACGTAATAAACAGGGCCGTTGCCAGGAGACAACTAGTGCAGACGCAGACCAGGAAGTAATCCTCCATTAACAGGGTTAGCGGAGGTGCTTCTGACTGGGGCACGCGACGCTGGACCGGTCCTTCTCCGGAGGCCTGTTTGCGGGCTGCCTCGACCCATTCCAGCCAATCCTGCTGACGTTGAGAATCCCGCCCGGTATCCTGGACACCGTGTCGCACCTGTAGCAGTACCAGCAGGATCGTGCTGATCATGCCGAGATACAGCAGCAACCAGGCTGCGTGTTTCCAGTTCAGGTTTTTCATGGCTTGGTTATCGTGGAGGGATCAGGCCAACTGCCATCCAGGAGCAACTGGCGTAGTTTTGGTACCAGTTGCCGGATGGCCCGCGCGCGGTGACTGATGAGAGCTTTAACCTGCTCACCCAACTCTCCAAAGGTCCTGTGGTATTCCAGCACTTCAAAGTAAGGATCGTAGCCAAAACCGGCATTTCCGGATCCTTCAAATCGTATCCGGCCATGGCAGTGGGATTCCACGGAAATCCGTACTTCACCTGCGGGATCGGACAATGCCATGTGGCAGGTGTAATGGGCCCCTCGCTTTTCCAGCGGTGTATCACCCAGTTGTGCAATCAGGTGTTGGTTATTGGATTCGTCGGTAGCGCCATCACCCGCAAAACGTGCCGAATAAATGCCAGGAGCACCGTCCAGTGCCCGCACGGAAATTCCGCTGTCTTCGCCCAGTGTCCAGTGTCCAAGATGCCGGGCCTGCTGGGTGGCCTTGAGGGCCGCGTTGGCAGCAAACGAGTCGCCGTCTTCTACCACGTCCAGGGCATTATCAAAATCAGCGAGGGTGCGTAATTGCAGCCCGTGCGGTGCCAGTAACTCAACGAGTTCAGCACCTTTCTTGATGTTCCGAGTGCCCAGCACCAGCGTTCGCAACGTTGTCATTCAAACCTCTTGTCCCGGTCCACTCACGGTTTTCCATCATGATGGCGCAGGTCCGTCCTGGTGTCTACCTTGTGGACCTATTTACCTGCTGGCTTCCAGGCGTGGAACACGCCGCCACGGTGACCTTGTCACACCTTACGGGTTGGCCTTGGGAACAACCACGGGGATGGGTTGGACATCGAACGGGATACCGTTCAGGATCCTGGGCTGGAGGCCAAGCTGGTTGCTACCTGGCAGTGTACGACGCTCGGCTCCGTAGGAACTCATGATCTGGATGATAGCTGGATCCAGTTGGATCTTACCATTTGCGTTTTGATTCCCGACGCGGGAGAAACTGCCGATCGTGACAATGCTTTCGTGACGATCATGAAACACGTACGCTTCCTTTCCCTGGGATCGCAGCATCGAGACCAGGCGAGTCGCATTCTCGGCCGCCTTGACCAACTTGTCGGTCACCTGATGCGACTTGATAGCATCGGCCGATGCATTCAACGTGGTGTCGCCCCGGAATGACGCCACCCGCACCGTGTACAGGGAGGGATTCGACAGCAGGGTATGGTCGGCCCGTTTGTTCATGCTGAGTACGAACGGATCGATTCCAGGACGCGTGAAGAATTCCTTGGGGAGCAATGGATTATGGGTCACGAACGCTTTGCTCATGGGACCCTTTTGTTTCTTGAGAGGATTCTTGTTGAAGTGTTTCTGTACTTCTCGCAACATGGCAAATGTCTGGGTGCTGGACTTGTTTTTCCTCAGGTCCAGACATTCAGGCCGCAGGTACTTGATCCGCTCCAGCGTTTTCTTCAAACGCGAATCGTCGATGGAATCGAAGTTGCCGATCAAGACAGCAATCTCTTCATGCTTGATTGAACGGGCATGCCGCATGCGACGCGGTGCCCCGTACTTGTCTAGGCCCAGCCCGGTTACGGGCTTGGTGTAGTCGTATGATTTTTGATGTTGATAGGCCTCGACCTGGAATCGCTTGCGCAGCTCGTGGACCAGTTTCGACGCCTGTTGACTGGCGCCGGGTCCGGAGAAGGTGGAAGCCAGGATCATCCACGGCCCCTCGGTATCGGTGACGCGATAGGTATTGGCAGGATTGGCTTCGACCCGGCGAAACGGATTGAAGGATGCGAACGGAGGTGTCGCACCTGCCACGGAAACCATGGCAACCAACAGCAACATGCTACGCAATGTGAGAGCGGCCGGACGGAGTATCATGTGAACGTTTTCCTGAGCTTAAGTAGCCTGGTAGATTCCCTGGTAGATGCAAGGATCAATGGTTTTCGACAGATTCGGGGCAGAGACTAGCAGAACCGGTATCTACCTGCCAGAGAGATTTGCCACCGCTGCGGTGAGGTTCGGTAAGCTAGGCGAGACTGGAGAGGCTGGCCAGGGGGCGTGCCAACATCCATTTATCCTCACATTGCTCGGCTTCCACCGAGACCAGTTGGCCGATCCACTCGGCCGGGCCGGGGAATCTTACTGTTGCATAGCGAGCTGAAGTACCCTGCAGCCAACCCGCTTGATCGGCCACGGTCGATTCAGCCAGCACTTGCAGTTGGCGTCCGACGAGCCGCTGGAAGTAATGGCCGCGTTGCTGCTGTTCAAGCTGGGCCAACTGCTGGCTGCGTTGTTTCTTGACCTGCTTGCTGATCACGTCGGTCATCTCGGCAGCGGGAGTTCCCCGCCGGGCACTAAAGGGGAAGCTATGGATTTTCGAAAAGCCAACCTGCTCCACAATACGGCAGGTGGCCTCGAAATCGGCCTCCGTTTCGCCGGGAAATCCCACGATCACATCCGTGGTGAAGGCCGGCTCATCCAGCGTTTCACGGACCAGTTGACAACGATCGATAAACAACTGAGCACTCCAGCGTCGTTTCATGCGTCGCAGGATGTCATCGGAACCACTCTGCAGGCAAACGTGCAGGTGTGGACAGATGCGTTCCGGGAATTCGGCCATCACGGCGATGAGTTCCCGTGTCACCTCGGTTGCTTCGATGCTGGAGAGACGAATGCGAAAATCACCATCCATTTGCATGATCGCCCGTACCAGGTCGGCCAGTCGCGTCCAGTCTTCCTTGGGGCAATTCCAGTTCCAGTCCACGCCGTAATGTCCCAGGTGAATTCCGGTGAGTACGATTTCCTGGTAGCCGTTTTCCTGTAACCGCTGAACCTCCCGGAGGATTTCTTCCAGGGGGCGACTGGTTAAGCTGGGACGAACGAGAGGGATAATGCAGTAACTGCAACGCAGCAGGCAACCATCCTGTACCTTGACATAAGCCCGGTGGCGATCACCAAACCGTGAGATGCCGTCCGGGATATCGATCACGCCGAATCTTCCCAGCAGGTCAGGTAGTTCTCGCTTGTCGGTGACGACCTCCGTGACATTGGGCAGTTTCGCAACATCTTCCGGGGCACGTGTGGCATAGCAACCCATGACCACGATACGCGAGTCCGGGTTTTCACGCGCCAGGCGTCGAATGAGTTGCCGACTCTTGGCATCTCCTTCGTTCGTGACGGTGCAGGTATTGACGATACAGAGATCTGCCGCCTCGTCCTGGTGAGCTTCTTCGTAACCGGCCCGCTCTAACCCTTCGCGAACGGACTGGGTCTCGTACTGGTTTACCTTGCATCCAAGCGTTGCGGTTTTGAGCTTTGGTGCCATGATCAGGGAAGAGGTATTTCAAGCCAGGTTAATGGAACGGGAAAGAGGAACGATGGTCATCGTGTCGGCAAGCATCATTAGCTCTCCGCCTCGATAGTGGCTGACATGGAGCCCTTGCATCGCGAGATCAGGTTGTCCTTACCAAATGCGTGAATCTGATCGCGTTTCAACTCGGCGTGTTCGAGCGCCGTGGTGAGACAGATCGCACGTCCTGAATTGTCGACCTCGGAAGCAATCTCGAAACTCTGTTCCAACGGGTGCCCGAACAAGGATCGTATCATCTGGATGACATACTCGTAGGAGTGATCGTTATCATCCCAGAGCAGCACCTGGTACCGAGGTTGGCGCATGGATTTTCTTTGCCGTTGCTGGCGAGGAACGACTGTCGTTACACTCGAATCGCGTGGGTCGGCCGATTCATGCGGGTCGTCCATGGCCTGGAAGTTCTTTATGAATGGGAAAAGGCAAGGTTTCTAAGAGTGAGAGATCCATTATAGGGATAACAGATATCGCTGGAAACAACGTAGCCGGCGTAAATTGTTTTTTCGACGAAGTAAAACCGCAGTGGCCTGTTGACGTACGTACGGCCAGAAGGCAATATCAGCGAGTCTGCTCAACCGTTGTCGTGTGGAGAACCGTGCGAGCAACCGAGAACGAGACGAAGAGATCCACAAGGCTGGGCTGCTAGCAGTCTTTAGCCACGAGTGGTGGCGACTCGGTACCTGGTGCAAAATGGTGCCTTGTGGTTCCCGTGGTGAGTAAGTTACCGAAGAGGATAAATATTGTGATAGCACAACTGGACACCTATTTACAGGAACAGCGACCGGTTTTCGAACAGGAACTATGCGATTTCCTGCGGATTCCCAGTATCAGTGTGGACAGTCGTCACCAGCAGGACATGGAGCGTGCCAGTGCCTGGGTTGCGGA
>JAYGDH010000431.1:0-5785 GCA_046583055.1 Pirellulaceae bacterium
GGTGTTGTTCAGGCCGATTTGGTCGGTGAAGAGCGGGTCGTTGGGCGGGATCTCCTGCCCCGCCACGCCCAGGTCGGCCTCGAAGGACGAGACCAGCGGATGGCCGGAGAGCAGTTGGCGGACCTGGTCGGAGCCGGCATCGCCGGAATTGACCAGTACCTGGCCGGGCAGCCCCAGCCCGCGGACCACCTCCAGCGGATAGGCACCGGTGTCGAGCACGCACTGGACGTTGTGCACGCCGGGGGCCGTGGCAACCGCGTCGCTGGTCAACCGCACGATCCAGCGGTTGGTGGCAGCGGTGAAGTCGCCCGCGGAGTTGCCCTGCCCGTGACCGTAGGCTCCCGAGGGCCCTGCGGAGGTGTTGGGTGGGTTCTTGTGGCCCAGTGAGGCGAACCAGTCGGCGTCGACCTGGTGGTAGTCGACACCGGTGACGCCGCTGAGCATGACCCGGTCTTCGAGCGTTTCGAACAGAGCGGCAACGCGTGGGCGACGGTGCTGGTTTCGGCTGCGGCGAGTGGGTTGCCTGAGGGGGTTCAACCAGTCAGAAAAGCGCATCGGTTACATACCTTCGGACATCGTGATCAGATGTCCGGAACAGGGAAAACAGAGAATGAGTACAGGGAACAACGATCCCACCACCAGTATGGGCGATGCGAACACGGTTGGGCAACGGGCAGTCACCTGCAGCCAGGGAATCCAACAGGGGGGACTCTGCCGGGCTGGGTGAGGTCGTTCCCGTCGTGGAGAGGCACGCGGGTCAGCCGATCGGAGCGTCCGGGTCGGCTAGTAGTTCAACTCGGACCCAAAGTAGAAGTTGATTCCGGGCTGGAAGACACGAATCCCGCTGGGTGAGCGGAAGTCGAGGTGCTCGCGGAAGTTCTTGTCGGTGAAGTTCTCGACGCCGGCCACCAGGTTCAGCCGTTGGGTGGCGGCCCAGAAGCCACGCAGGTTCCAGGTCGTGAATCCCGGGCTGGGGCTTTCCAGCAGGCTGGCAGCCACGCGGTTCTGGTTGCCGATGATGCGGGCCGACAGTTCCAGTCCCCACGCGGGCTGTTCGCCGGTGGGATGCAACCGTACACCGACACGGCTTTCCAGCGGGACGATGGCTGGAAGAGGTTCCTTGGCCCCGCCGTCCACACCACTGAAGAACCCCCGTGACAGGCCGTCGACCTTCTGCTTGGGCTGTCCCGGCTGGGCACGTTGGGTGGCGAACGAACCGTTGCGATCGTGGTCCCGCCCCTCGATGTATGAAAAGGTGGCAAAGGGAGTCAGCCGGTCGGTGAGGTCCGGTTCCAGGTGGGCTTCGGCCCCGGCGAGCGTCGCCAGGTCGGTGTTGACGTACTGCAGGCTGATCTGTTCGACCTGTCCGGTCGGGGGACCGTTGAAGACACTCAGGTTCTCGAACGTCACGTAATCGTGCACCCAGGCGTGGAAACCGTTGATGCCGGCCCGGATGGGCCCGCGGTCGAGTTCCAGTCCGACATCGAGTTGCCAGAGTCGTTCGGAGTTCAGCTTGGGATCGCCCGTCGCGGTGTTCTGGCCATTTTGCAGCAGGAACAGGAACGTCTCTGCCGTGTACAGTTCGGTCAACGTCGGAGGCCGCTGGGCATGGCCACCGGCCAGCGACATGGACCAGCCGTCTTCGAGTTGCCAGCGGAGCGTGGCAAAGGCCGACACCAGCTGGTCGCGGCGTTCGAAGTCGTCGGTGCCCAGGATATCGGCCAGGCTCGACTGCGGGTTGGCCGTTCCCAGTGCGGCCAGCTTGGCCGGGTCGTCGGTCACGTTGGCGTGTTGCCAGTCGACCCGGGCGCCGGCCGTCAGGCTGACATCCTCGTCGTCCCCCGCCTGGTACTCGGCAAACAGGCCGGGGTTGGTCGACTGCGAGCGGGGGATGGGCGAATTGGCATCGGTGAAGATGTTGAAGCCGATCCGGCCGCTGGTGATCTCGTTGAGTTCCTGTCGGATGTGCCGCATGTCGACACCGGCGGTGAGCTGCTGGTTCTCGGCCTCGTCGTTCCAACTGACCGCCGTGCGGAAACCGGTGGAGGTCGAATTGACGTCGGTGAAGCCACGGAAGTTGATCGCATCCAGCAGCGGAAACTGCTTGCGTTTTCCGCTGGACTGGGCGTTGCCCTCGAAACGCGTGCGGTTGTACCAGCCCTCGACCTCCAGCCGGTCGTACTGTTCCTGGTCGACCCGCACGAATTGCAATTCGTAGGCGTCGGTGACCAGGAAGTCGATGTCGAAGGCCTGGCCGGGGAACTCGACGTCGGTCTGGTCCAGCCTCAGGTAATGGAATTCCAGCGTGGTATCGGCGTCGAGATCGGCTCCGATGGCGACATCCAGGGTTCGCGACTTGTAGCTGGAGGGAACCCGCGTCCCGTTGCCGGACTTGTAGTCGTTTCCGGTACGGTGTCCGTAGTCGACGCGGAAGCCCCAGTCCTTGTCGCCGCCCCAGGCGGTCTGGCGGGCGTACCACTGTTCGCCGTTGGTCTTGTAGTCGAGACCGCTGGAGGCGTGGGTTTCCCAGCCGTTATCGAAACGGGGGCTGCCCAGCAGTTCGATGTCCACCACGTTGAAACCCGGCCCATGCTGTGCGCTGTAGGGACCGCGGATGACCACGATGCTTTCGATCAACCGGGCATCGATCTTGCTGAGCATCGTGTCCAGGTCGATCCGTGCCGGCACCCAGTACGAGCCGTTGGCCGCCAGTCGACCGACCCGGCCACCACGGATCCGGATGTCGGTGATGATCGGTGTTCTTTTCTGGATTCCCAGGCCCAGGACCGCCGGAGATTTCTGCAGCAGGCTACCCGCATCGGTGGCCGCCCGTGATCGTGCCGACCTGCCCAGGACCACGTCGGCACCGGTGCGTGCCGAGAGTTGCCGTCGCTGTCGGCTGAAGAGGCTCTGGCGTATCTGTCCACGACCGAAGAGCCCGGTCTTGCTGACGTCGGCAGCCTGGAAGGGACGGACCGCGCGGAGTTTCAGGGGTTGCGGCTGGAGGATGAACAATCCAGCCGGATCGATCGCGGGTGGTCCCGGTGGAACCAGGTTGTCGATTTCCAACGGTTCCAGGGGCCCCTGGTCGGATTCCAGCAAGTCGGGTGCCGGCGAGATGTCGCCGATCCACGCGTATCCGACCGCCTGTGGTTGCTCGGCGTCAGTGGCCACGTCGACCAGCAACCAGGCGGCAAACGAGTCAGACGGTGTGCCGAGAAACAGGCCCGCGGCAAGGCAGGCGAACAGGATGTGAACACGGTAACGCATGCCGGGCCATCCTTGGCGGGACTGCGAGCAGAATCGGTATCGGCGCACGAATTACCGAACCGGACACTTTCTGAATCGGCTGAAAGCCTCGGGGCAGTGAGTCCTCGCCACGAGACCGACCACGCTGGAATGACTGTAGGCGGACTCGAAGCGTCACAAGTTGCCCAAGTTGCCTGTCTTTGGCAGTTTTCAGCGGGGATCCGGCAGCAACTTGCCCGCCCGTGCTGCCAGTTCCATGAGCTCGGTTTTTGTCGGGGCGTGTTTCTGCAGCAATTCACGACCCGTGCCGAAGGAGGCCTTGGCCATGACCGGTTTTTTCAGGCGTGCCAGGCAAATGGCCTTCATCAGGTGCAGTCGTGCCGAGGGAATGCCAGTCGCCCGTTTTTTCGCCTCGAGCAGCGTTGCGTGTGCTTCGGCCCAGAGTTCCGCTTCCATTTGGACCCTCGCCAGTGTCAGCCAGCCACGGAAACTGGAAGGCTGGTCTTGCGTGAGATCCTGGGCGACCCTGATGCCGCGGGACCGCGTCTTCTCCGATTCTGCCAGCAACACAGCCAACGCCCGACGGTATCGTCCTCTTTCGGCCAGTTCTTCGCGCAGTTTCAGGGCCGTGGCGATGCTGGCCGTTGTTTCGGATACGTTCTTCTTCAATTGCTGCAGATGGGCCACGCGTTGATGACAGCGAGCCAGCGCATCCAGCTGTGTGCTGTCTCGGCCGGATTCCACGAGCGTCTCGAGCAACGCCTGTGCCCGCCTGGCCGGCGCCATGGCCCGATCGGCTTGGCCGAGCCGTTCCTGCAGAATCGATTGGGCCAGGTGAGCCTCGGCCAGGTAGGTGGCCAGGATCCGTTTGTCGTTTGGCGGAGCGTCGGGTCCGAGTTGTTCGAACAGGTTGACGGCACCATCCAGCAGATCGGCAACCAGCGACAGTCCATCCGGTTGAAGGTCCAGCTGGACCAATGCGAGCATAAGTTTTGCGGCGGCGATGTCCTGGATGTACTTGTCCGATTCGGTCGATTCGTGGAGACCCACGAGAATCTCGCGGCCCTTCTCGACATACAACGCGGCTGTCGCGATATCCTCGAGCTGATACTGCAGCTGTCCCATGTTGATCAATGCCCGCGCGTGGTCCTCGCGGAATTCGTCGACATCGGGAACCAGCTGGACCACTGCCTCGAGCGAGATGATGGTGGCCTCGAGAGCATTGACCGACTCCGCCTCACGATCCAGTTCCTGGAGGACGGCTGCCAACTGGCTGCGGGTGACAGCCAATTGCTTGGCGTGGCGGGGGTCGACGTCGTCGGAGACAACGACGCGGTCGCGCAACAGCAACTCGGCTTCTTTCAGACGGCCGACGGCCTGTTCGAGTTTTTCGAGATCGGCCAGGAGTCTTCCCTGTTGGCCGAGTGAAGTGGCCAGGCCAAACACGAGGTTGACCGAGGCGCCGGGCGCATCGGCCAGCTTGCGGTACCCATTGATGGCAACTTCCAGTTGTTGTGCCGCTTCGCCCGGTTTCCCCTGGTCAGCCAGGATGTCGGCGAGGGTGTAGGAGGCACGGGCGGCCAGTTCGCCGCCGTCGGATTCGCCATCGAGTGATTTGAGAACCGTCTCGAGAACCTCGCGGGCCTGGTCGACCTGGTCGACCTGGTCGGAATCGGAGAGCAACCCGGCGATTCGGATCCGGCAATCGGCCAGTGCTGTCGCCACGCCGTCCTGCAAGCCCTGCTCTTGCTGGAGAGCCTGCAGTCGGAATTCGGAGTCGCGTAACACCTCGAGCGACATTTTCGAATCGCCAAGTTGCTCGTAAACGCCGCCGAGTTTCAACAGGGTCCGGGCCGAGTGGAGTCGCAGTTCGCGTCCACCGCTCTCGTCGTTTGAGAGTTCTCCGTAATACTCGCCGGCCAGCTTCAACAGTTCGACACGGTCCTCCCGGACCCCCGGGTAAAATGCCAGGTGGCCGCAGACCTGGACCAGGCGATCCACGACCTCGACGGCCTGTTCGAACCGTTGCTGTGCACGTTGATGTTCGGTTTCGGCGACTTCTCGTTGTTGCCGTTCCGAGACGGCGAACAGGGACGAAACGACGATGCCGCCAATCAGCGAGACGGCCAGGCTCAGGATCAGGCCGGCGACTACCGGTTTTCGCCGGCACCATCGCCAGGCCCGCTCGAGCGGACTCACCGGTCGGGCCAGGATCGGTTCGTGATTGAGATAACGTTGCAGTTCGTCGCCCACCTCTTCAGCCGTCTGGTATCTGCGGGCCGGGTCCTTCTGCAGGCACTTCAGCGTGATCGTTTCGAGATTCCGGTCGAGGCCCGGGACAAGCTGATGAGGCGGAACCGGTTCTTTTTCGAGCACCTGCATTACGGTGTCCATCACGCTGGACGACTGGAATGGAGGCCGGCCGGTCAACAGGCAATACAACAATGCGCCCAGTGCGTAGACGTCGGTTGGTGGTCCGATCTGTCCCTGCTGTCTGCCGGCCTGTTCGGGAGCCATGTAGCTGGGCGTGCCCATG
>JAYGDH010000446.1:0-2844 GCA_046583055.1 Pirellulaceae bacterium
GCCTTTGCTACAACTGCCACATGCCCCACACCTCCTATGCACTCTTGAAAGCGATTCGAAGTCACCGTGTCGAGGTGCCCAACGTTTCGGTGAGTGCCGCTGTCGATAAACCCAATGGTTGTAACCAGTGTCACCTGGACAAGAGTCTACAGTGGACAGCCGATTACCTGGAAAAATGGTACCAGCTTAAAACGGATCCGCTGGGACCGGAGCAGCAGACGAAATCGGCTACCTTGACGTTACTGCTGCGTGGCGATGCAGCAGAGCGTGCAATCAGTGCCTGGACCTGTGGTTGGCCAGAGGCCCAGCAAGCCACCGGACACCATGGACTTGTGCCGGCGCTGGCGCAACTGCTTACGGATCCCTATACAGCGGTCAGGCGATTGGCGTTCCAGTCACTTCGAAGTATGAAAGAATTCGAAGACCTGCAGTTTGATTTCGTAGGGTCCGAGAAGCATCGCAAGGAAGTCCAGCAGCAGGTGATGTTGCGCTGGGAGGCTTTGCGCGGTACGATACCTCAACTTTCCCGTCCAGCCTTGTTGCTGGATGACCAGGGAAACCTGCAGCTTGAGGCGTTCCAGGAATTGCTCAAGCAGCGTGATGACCAACCCGTGGAATTTCCAGAATGAACACGCCTGTGGCCGGACGGAAACGAAAGCGCAGAAAACCTGCTGTTGGCCAGGTGCTGACTGCTCGGCAGGTGTGTGCGAATCACTTGCGATTCGGCTGGATCTCACTGGCTGTCTTTTGCTTGCTGGGACTGGTCCTGGAAAGCCTGCATGGATTCAAAATGGAATTCTATCTGGCTGAAGAAATGGCCAGTCGACGCATTTGCTGGATGGTGGCCCATGCCAGCGGTACCTGCTTGAGCCTGGTGCACATTTGTTTTGCCGTCACGGTTCTGCAACTTGCGGACTGGAGACCCAGTTCGCGGCAGATAGCCTCCTACAGTCTCTACAGTGTCAGCTTTTTGATACCGTTGGGTTTCTTGCTGGCTGGTTGGTTCCTGAGAGATGGAAAACCAGGAATGGGGATCGGCCTGGTGTTGGCTGCTGTCCTGTTACTGATGTCGGTCCTGTGGGGCGCTGCCACGCATGCTGGAAGTCGACCGTCCGCAGTACGCTAGAACGGACGTTTCGGGGATGATGGTCGGGCAGGTTCGTCCGGATTTAATATTTCCTGGCGAATAAAAATCGGGCATGATCCCATTCCATAAGAATTTGCCCCCTCGCCGATGATGCGTACAAAACAACTTCCCTTGGCATTCGCCGGCACCTTGATTGTGAATTGTCCAGGACCTTTTGCCAGGGGAACCCGGATACGTGTCCAGACCTGATCGTTTGCACGCGCATAGGTCTGGTTGTACTGCCTTAAAGCCTGGTCCGTTGGATCATAGGCCGTTCGCAGGGAAATGCTTTCCTTGGGGATTCCTCGCCGACAGACTAACTCGATGGTGGCGTGACCCGACCAGGGACTGGTTACCTCGATCGTGACTTCGCCACCGGCGACGACATGTGGAGGACCTGACACGGAGATCAAATCCGGATGGGGTAACCGTAGCAAGGGATCTCCCAGCAGGTTGAAGAGAGCCAGGTGCTCTCGCCGTTCTGCCTCGATCAAGTCCGGCAAGGGGCTCAGTAACCGGGCCATCGTGTCGAGCAGGCGTCGATTCCACTGGGTCGCTTTGACGGTGCTTGGGGTCGCGGAGATGAGTTCCTGCTTGGCGGTCAGTACGATTTCTCCCAGTGTCGGACAGCGATCTTGAAAGTAGCCCTTGATGAGCCCCTGTGCCATGACGGACATGGCGTAGGGCATCGTCATGCGGGATCCAGCCAGGACGGCTACCGGCCCTCCAGGTTGTCGCAGCATGTCTTCTGCCAGGCAATCCTCGGGTGCGTCGAAAGCGCCACTGTAGCAGGCCAGCAGGATCGCGATCGCAGGGGATCCCTGGGCGTTCAGGTTCTTTAGGTGAGAACGGTTGAAGATGGGGTAACGCTTCTCGCCCGGTACCACGACCTGATCGAGGAAATTTCTCTGGCCGTGTCCCATGTAGATCCAGAACAGGCAGCCTTCGTTAAGTCGTTGTAGCGTTACCTGGTGAAAAGTCCGCGGGTCTGGACAGAAAGCACTATGCCAACTGGCCTGCGTCATGGTCGTGGCATAGGAGGCCGGGATTTCCGTGGTGAGGAATTGTCTTACCGTCGCCTCGATGATGTTGTCCGTCACCAGTCCGAAACCACCGACGCCAGCGACCAGGTTGATGCGGCGTTTCCATTCATAACCAGGTCGCGGCTTTTCATAGGCCAGGATACGTTGAATCATGGTTGCCAGTTCCTTGGCACTGTCCGCCGGAATGCGACCAATGGAAGTATCGGGAGTCCCATCGTTGTCCAGGTCAGCGTACCCGTTGTCGCTGGCAATCAACGGCTCCGATCCCCAGTGAATATTAACCCGGGCGGCCACGTGTTGAGTTGCGACCGTGTTTCCCTGTCTTTCGAATCCGGTCTTGGCCGCCGGGGCATCGCCGATTAACACGATGGCCCGCGTGGTCCCTTTCCGTGCGTGCTGCCGAATCGCAGCTCGAACGGTTTGGTACGATCCCTGGCTGGAGATCGTCACGATGCGATGTCCCTGGGTGGTGCGATAGTCGATCCAGGGTTGCAGCGTTGATTTCCAGGCAGTCGGGCAAACGACCACGGTGTCAGGAGGAGATGTCGCCGGTTTGCTGGGTGGTGCCATTCCGACCAGCAGGATAGCGAGTAACAGTTCAGTCATGCGTTTTCTTTTCCAGGAGAACAAGCCCGGCCAGGCTGCCGATAGCTGGCTAGATAATGCAATTGTAGT
>JAYGDH010000466.1:0-8924 GCA_046583055.1 Pirellulaceae bacterium
ATCGCCGAGGCGAGCAGTCCCGCGGAAACCGCGATGATCACGGCAACCACAGGAACCCCGGACAAGCGCGCCGCGGTTTCATTTCCACCCACGGCATACACGTAACGTCCGAACGCCGTATGACTCATCACCAGGTGGGCCAGGATGAACAAGGCCACCATGATCACGATCTGGCTGGGAATCCCCAGGATCGATGTGGAATAGAGCGCCCCGACCGAAGCGGCTTCAATTTTCAGCGCATCGGCCCCCCCGGCAAGGATGTAGGAGGCACCTCGCGCTACCATCATCAGTCCCAGTGTCGCAACAAATGGTGGCATCTTGAAAACCGTAATCATGATCCCGGCGAACACTCCACTCAGGGCACAAACAACCATCGCGATAAAAAACGCCAGCATGACCGACAGTCCACTGGCCTGTGCCGCTCCCAGGAACTCCTGGACACAAACGGCACTGACCACGGCAGCCAGGGCCATCAAGCTCCCTACCGAGAGATCGATACCAGCGGTAATAATTACCAGCGTCATTCCGATAGCCATGATGGCAATCGGAGCATTCTGGTTCAGGATACTGATCAGGTTCTGACGAGTGAGGAACGTGGGCCAACGGTAGCTGGGAGGCCTGACTACCTTAACTTTCTCAAGGGCAGGATTGTTGGCGGCCAGTTTCCTCAACATCTCGTCACTAAAGATCCTCCATTTGAAAGAGAAATTATGTGTTGCAACCAGGTCCACTCGTACCGATTCTGCGGCAATTTTTTCCAGGCGTTGACGCACGCTGTAGGGATCGCCCAGTTCGGTTCCGACCACGTGCGCGCCCAACCGGGTCAGTTCTTCCTGGATTGCTTCCGTAAACTTCCTGTCCGCATCGATATCACGTGCCACGACCAGGACGTTGATATCCTTCCCAAATTGTTTCACTATCAAGCCGGCCAGTCTCCGACCTGCCCGAGGATCTTCCGGATGAATATCAGAAATGGTCAAGACACTGGTCAACACACAGAGAAACAACAGCACGAATACCATGCCGTAGTCAGCGATCAGCATCTTAAACATCCTGCTTTTCATCTCTTACCCTGCCTTGCTAATTTCTGAACCCGTGGCAAGCTTCATCACATCTTCCTGCGAAACATCCTCGTTCACCAGGCATCCGGCAACTTGCCCTTCTCTCATGACCACGATGCGATCACTCATACCAAGAATCTCCGGCAACTCCGAGCTGATCATGATAATGGCTTTCCCCTGTACTGCCAGTTCATTCAACAGGAGGTAGATCTCGTACTTGGCTCCCACGTCAATACCACGGGTCGGTTCGTCAAAAATGATAACCTCAGCGTTGCGCTGCAACCACTTGGCCAGCACCAGTTTCTGCTGGTTGCCACCTGAGAGGGTTTCCGTGATCTGGCTGCCACCGGTAACCCGGATCCTGATCTTGTCGATGAATTTCTGGAAGGCTGCTGTTTCTGCCGCCTGTGAAATAAGTCCCAGCGGTGCAAAGTCGTTCATGTTGGGCAGGCCAAAATTATCCTGGACCGCCAACCCCAGGATCAATCCCTGGTTTTTTCGATCTTCCGTCAGCAGGCACAACCCCTTCCGGATCATCTGACGCGGGGACCGGGGCATCACTTTCTGGCCATCAAGCATGACCGTACCTGCCTCGAGCCTGTCCGCCCCGAAGAGCAGGCGTGCTATTTCGGTTCGTCCTGCACCTACCAACCCGGCAAGTCCTACGATTTCTCCACGCCGAACCGTAAACGAAACATCCCGAACTGCCTGGCCCCGGCACAACCCCTGCACGACCAGCCGTTCTTCACCGATGGACACTTCCCTTTCCGGAAACTCCTTTTTCAAACTGCGACCTACCATCATTTCAATCATCTGGTCTCGATCCAAATCCGCCGATGGCCGGGTGCCAACATGCTCCCCGTCACGCAGTATCATGACCCGGTCGGCCAGGCGATCGATTTCATCGAGTCGGTGACTGATATAGATCACTCCCATTCCCTGGGCACGCAGTTCGTCGACGATTTCGTAGAGGCCCTGGACCTCGCGCGACGTCAGGGCAGCACTGGGCTCATCCATGACCACGATATGGGTGTTCAATGCCAGTGCCTTGGCAATCTCGACCATCTGCTGCTGGGCCACGGTCAGGTCCTGGCACAACTGGTCAGGATCGACCTGGGTACCAATCCGGGCAAACAGGTCGGTGGCTTTTTGCTGCTCCTCGGCCCTCGGGATCCAAGCCATCATCCCCGCTTCCTGCCCCAGGAAAATATTCTCCCTGACAGACAACGTCGGGACGAGGTTGAACTCCTGGTAGATGATCCCGACTCCCGCCCGCTGGGCGGTCAATGGGTTATCCATGTGCACGACCTGGCCATTGATCTCGATCGTACCGGAATCGGGTGAATGGACTCCTCCGAGGATCTTGATAAGCGTGCTCTTGCCTGCTCCGTTTTCCCCCAGCAGCGCCAGGACTTCCCCCGGATAAAGGGTAAGATCGACGTTTTCAAGAGCATTTACCCCTGGAAAGGACTTGGAGACTCCTTTCATGACCAGCAGTGGCTGGTCATGGGATCGTGGTAAATCAGCTTCTGCCATCTATTTTCCAGCTTTAAGCCGCTTGTTATGAGCGTCGATCACTTTCTTGAAACCATCCACACGCAAGACACAGGAGTTAGCCTGCTTGAAATCAAGTACGAGGACCTCACCCCCTTCATCTCCCAGCAGTTCAATCATGGCCTGTCCGGCCAATTCACCACCCTGGAAATTATCGGTCCCGATATGGCCGGCAATTTCAATACCCTCAGCGACACACTGCAGGTCGCATGTAAAAACGGGGATACCGGCCTCGTTGGCTTTCTTGATCGCCGATCCAATCGCCAGTCGGTCCGTTGGATTGAGCACAATGGCATCAACACCCTGGCTGATAAAATTCTCAACCTGGTTGGCTTGCAGATCGACCTGGGAAGCTGCATCAGTAGTGATCACCTTGTAGCCATTTCTTGCTCCAGCAGCGGTCAGGCTGTCCCGGATCACCACGAAGAACGGATTCTTCAACATCATGGCCGAGTAACCAATCACACCTTTCTGCTCAACAATTTCTGCTATCGTCTCGGCCGATGCGTCAGACTGCAGTTCAGGATCTTTCTCTGCATCCGCCTTCTTGTACAGCGAGGTAGGAATTAATTCCAGCTTCTCGTAATCTTCACCTGCCTGGAAAGCCAGGATTTTTTTCATGATCTCGACACCCATCTGCCTGGGAAACTGGATCGGATCCGCATAAATCTTACCGTCCAGGATCGCCTGCTTACCTGCCTTCTCTCCATCAAACCCGACAATCTTGATCACGTCTGTCTTGTTCGCCTCGCTGATCGCCTGCCAGGCACCAAGGGCCGAGGGGTCATTGATTGCAAATACTGCACGAAGGTTCGGATGTGCCTTGAGGCTATCCACGGTGGCCTTGTAGCCGACGTCCTGATCGCCACCGCCATTGATTTCACTGACGATCACGATCTGTCCATCGTTACTCTCACTCCTGCTCGCCTGTTCACCACCGGCATTCTCGTTTCCCGAACCAGATCCACCCCCGATCTCCTCGTTACTCGAACAACCAATGACAAGCAACATCAGAATGACAGCCAACCAGCTTCGTCCGTTCATGGATCTACCTTTCCCCTAATGGAACATACGTGCAGAGTGCATAAACGCCGCCGTGAAGACAACGTAGATAAATTGAAATAATGCTTTCCATAGCATCATCGGGGATACCAGCCAGCAACGCAAGCCATCCAGATAATCAAACAAAAGAGCACCCGTGACCGGTTTACTCTGCAAGTCGCCGTCGACCTTCATCAAGCATCCCCTGAGTTCGGCTGGCACCCACACGGGATGCTCCCAGGGCACGCATTTCCAGCAACGCATCCAGGTCTCGAATACCACCAGCCGCCTTCACCTGGACATGATCCGGCGTATTTTCCACCATCAGCCTGATATCATCCGTGGTAGCTCCGCTGGTACCAAATCCTGTTGATGTTTTTACCCAGTCTGCCTGTAACTCGGTACAGATCTTGCAGAGCATGATCTTTTGCTGCTCATCCAGGTAACAGTTTTCAAAGATTACTTTGACTTTTTGTCCAGCTGCATGTGCCGGTTCGATGACCGCGGCAATATCCTGTTGCACGTAGTCCCAGTCACCGCTCATGACGCGCGAGATATTGACGACCATGTCCAGTTCCTGGCAACCATCTTCCAGCGCCCGCTCCGCTTCTGCTCGTTTCATCCCGGTGGTATGACCGCCGTGTGGAAATCCGATCGTGGTACTTGCCTGCACCGGGCTGCCACGCAGCATCTCGGCACATCGCTTGAGGTAATACGGCATGATGCAAACGCTGGCAACTCCGTACTCGAGTGCCAACTGGCAACCTTCTTCCAGTTCCTGTTCATTCAATGCCGGGGGTAACAGGGAATGATCGATCATGCCGGCGATTTCAGTGTAGGTGTATTCCATGAGACTTTCTTTCCGGGAAATCTTTCATCATGTCCATGTAGCTTAACAGTTTATCAGCGGCCTGAGGTGAGTCGCGCTATCGATCAATGCCTGCTGGCGTCGCTCCAGCGTCTGCTCGTAATCCCGATCCTCGATTTCCACGCACACGTGTCCCTGGTAACCCGCCTCGTTCAACACGGAAACGAATGCCTTCCAGTCGACGTCCCCCAGCCCCGGTATTTTCGGGGTGTGGTACTGCAATGGTTCCGCGAGAATTCCCACATCGTCCAGTCGCTGTCGGTCTAGCATGGCATCTTTCGCATGCACATGGAACAAACGCTGGGCAAACTCCCTGGCCGGCTGCAGGTAGTCCATCTGCTGCCAGATCATGTGTGACGGATCATAGTTCAATCCCAGGTTAGGACTGGGTAGATCAGCAAATATCCGCCGCCAGATGCCAGGGCTGACGGCCAGGTTTTTTCCACCAGGCCACTCGTCCTGCGTGAACAGCATGGGGCAGTTTTCAATCCCTATCCGAACCTGGTGCAATTCCGCATATTCTACCAGCGGTCCCCACGTGTCCAGGAATCGAGGCCAGTTATCCTCGATACCCCGGGTCCAGTCCCGTCCGGCGAAAGTATTGACCAGGTCCAGGCCCAGGACCTGGCTGGCACGAATGACCTGTCGCAGATGAGCAACGGCCTGCTCCGCTGCTGCCGGCTCAGGAGACAGGAGATTCGGATAGTAACCCAGGGCACTGATCTCGATGCCGGCCTCCGTGACCTGCTGGTTAATCCTGTCGGCATCGACAGCTGCCAGGTCCACGACATCGATATGAGTCACACCCGCATATCGGCGATCTGCCTTGCCCCTAGGCCAGCACATGACCTCGATGGATTCGTAGGCTGCCGCGCTGGCAACCTGCAGAACCTGGGTCAACGAGAGATCTGGAAAAATGGCGCTTACGAAACCGAGTTTCATTCCTATCCCCTGTCTCGGAAAGTACCGGACGTGATCCTCTAAACCAGGATCTCTTGAACGACCTTGCCATGTACATCCGTCAACCGGTACTGGCGACCCTGGAACTTGAAGGTCAAACGTTCATGATCGATACCCAGTCGATTCAATACCGTTGCCTGGAAATCATGGACATGCACTCCATCCTCGGCAACGTTATAGCTGAATGCATCAGACTCACCATACGTCATGCCACCTCGAATCCCACCACCTGCCATCCAGGTACAGAAATTGCGCGGGTGATGATCGCGTCCATGGGCTTTCTTGTTATTCATATCTCCCTGGCAGAAAACGGTCCGACCAAACTCGCCACCCCAGATCACCAGCGTGTCATCCAGCAGGCCTCGTTGTTTCAGGTCCTTGACCAGTGCGGCACTCGGTTGATCCGTGTCACGGCACTGGATCGCCAACTGGGTCGGAACGTTACCATGCTGGTCCCAACCGGCATGCATCAACTGCATGAAACGGACGCCACGTTCTGCCAACCGACGCGTTAACAGGCAGTTATAGGCAAACGATCCTCGTCGCATGACGTCAGGCCCATACATGTCGAGAATGTACTGGGGTTCGGTGGAAAGATCCGTTAGCTCCGGCACCGAGGCCTGCATCCGGTAAGCCATCTCGTACTGTTGAATCCTTGTCCTGATCTCCGGGTCACCAACCTGCTCCTGCTTGATCCGGTTGAGTTTCGCCAGGTTATCGAGCAGCTTTCGTCGCAATTTCTGATCCAACCCATCGGGGTTAGAAAGATACAGGACCGGATCACCACTGCCACGAAATTTCACACCCTGGTGGTGCGTCGGCAAGAATCCGCTTCCCCAGTACCACTCGTAAAAAATCTGTCCACAGGAAGCTTCCTTGTCTCGCGAGGTCATGGCACAAAACATTGGCAGTTCATCATTCTCACTACCGAGCCCGTACGACAGCCAGGAGCCCATGCTGGGACGACCAGGCATCTCGCTCCCGGTCAGGACAAATGTAATTGCCGGTGCATGGTTGATCGCCTCCGTGTACATGGACTTGATCAGGCACATGTCATCGGCAATCGATCCGATATGCGGCAGCAACTCGCTAACGTGAGTGCCACATTCTCCACGTGGCTGAAACTTCCAGGCACTCGGCAGGATCTTCTGGCTCCTGCCCTGGGTCATCGTGGTGAGTCGTTGCCCCCCCTGGATCGACTTGGGCAAATCCGTACCCCGCAATTTTTGCAGTCCAGGCTTATCGTCATAGAGGTCTACCTGGCTCGGCGCACCGTTCTGAAAGAGGTAAATAACTCGCTTGGCCGGGGCCGGAAAATGAGGCTTTCTCAGTTGCTGGGCCTGGGCATCCTGGCCCAGCAGCGATGCCAGCGCAGCCGTACCGATGCCGGTACTGGCCCTGGAAAAAAAATGCCGTCGCGTGACCAACTGATTGTGATGTTCACGTGGATCCATCGTGCCAGGTTATTCCTTGGAAATGACTTCGTCCGTATTCAGCAGGATATTCAAGACGCTCGCCAACGCGGCAATCTCCTCGACCGGCAGTGTCGCATCGGCAGGTTTCTCTCCGACCGCTAGTAACTTCTTTGCTTCCCCGGGAGCAGCCTTGAAATGCTGGCGGGCTGTCTCCAGCGAATCCAGCAGGATCCGTGTTTCCGCATCAGTCACAAGACGTCCAGTCGCCATGCGAAAAGCCCGCTCGATCAGTTTCGCATCCGGCAAATCCTCAGCCAGTAACCGTTCTGCAAAGACCCGCGAGGCCTCGATGAAAGTGACATCATTTAGTAACGTGAGCGCCTGCAAGGGCGTATTGGTTTGTTGTGTGCGAACGTTACAAAGCCTGCGATCTGCTTCATCGAACATATTGGGAGGACCCAGTGAACGCCGCCAAAAGGTGTACAAGCTACGACGATACAAACTGGCACCGCGATCCTGTGCATACTTGATCTTGCCAAAGCTAAAATCGGCCCAGAGGCCGGGCGGCTGGTACGGTTTAACAGAGGGTCCACCTGTTTTTTCAACGAGCAGGCCAGCGAGAAAAAGCGCCTGGTCACGTATCACGTGGGCCGGTAAGCGGTGGCGACTGCCACGGGCCAGCAGGATATTTCGTGGATCCTGGTCGACCTGTTGCGGGTTGACTCGCGATGACTGACGATAAACAGCACTGGTCACCATCAACCGAACCAACTGCTTGACATTCCACCCCGATTCTCGAAACTCACAGGCCAACCAGTCCAGCAGGAGAGGATGGCTCGGCGGTTTCCCCTGCGATCCGAAATCCTCGGCTGTTTCTACCAGTCCCTGGCCAAACATCTGTTGCCAGAGACGATTAACGGCAACGCGGGCCGTCAACGGATGATCGGGATCCACCAGCCATTGCGCCAGTGCCAGGCGATTCGCCGAGGCCGCTGCTGGTAACCGCGGCAAACTGGCAGGAACGCCAGGCTTGATTAAACCCTGGTCCTTCTGCGGAGCATCGTAACGTCCAATCTGAAGTACATACGTCTCCCGCGGCTTGTCCAGGTCCTTCATGACCATCGTCTCGGATCCCTTGACCAACAGTCGTTCGATCTCGGTTTCCAGCAGCCACCGCTGGCGGTTGGCCTGCCGAGACTCAACGGTCTGGCCTCGATGGTAACGAGCCACTTCCTCGTGCTGGAGTGGAGTCCAGTCCGCCAGGTCTGTACCCAGGATGGAAAGCAATTGGGCCGGAGGCAAGACCGGCGTTTCCAGTCCTGGGTTATCAACACCCGTGACTGAAATACGAAAACGTCCGAGAACATGCTCCTCGTGTTTTGACTGGTGTTTAAGGCTCACGACCAACTTCGCCCCCGGGGCAATCTCGATCGGCGAGTCCAGCACAAAAACTGCCTGTCGATCCTGGGCTGTCTTGGTTTCCCCGTCCCATACTCCCCAACCCTTCTCCTTGCTGGGATCAATCGCTCCCTGTACTTCCAGGCCCCCCTGGTTAAAGTCTGCCAGCGCCCTGCTGAACTTTAACTCAACCAGCGGCTGATCTCCCTGCTGGACAGCCACCTGGAACTGCGTCAACACGAAGTTTGCCGTCCGGCCTGGCCCATTAAAGTTCAGGAGATCATGCGTGAGTGCTTCAAGCCGAAACGCACTGATCCGGGAAAGCGGGCTTTTGCCTTCCACCACGTAGTCGTCTCGCTTGGGAAATTTTCCGCTCACCAGGACGCTCTGATCTTTCTCAATTCCCAGCGTGGCACCACCGGTGGATTTAACGACCGTTGGCTGGATCGTCTTCCAACCAAGTAATGACTGGCCGGCAAGCTTTCCCCGCACCTCGTTGATCCATGTCTTGCGTGACACTTCGAGCGAAGCCAGGGGGCGATTCATTACCTGGAGATTCTGTTCAATGCCAGTCCGGATGGTCTGTAACCGGGAGCGTTGGGCAATCGTCAGGACTTTTGCCACCGG
>JAYGDH010000481.1:0-6828 GCA_046583055.1 Pirellulaceae bacterium
ATGCGGTGAAAGTCGGGTTTCGGGACTGGACCAATACCACGGTCGGTACGGTGGTAAAAACAGAACGTCGACGGCATGGCCTTCACTTTCAGCGCAACCAGGACGACCAGGTTTTCAGCGATGTGCTGGTCCTGTCACGTGATGACGGGGAATTAACGACAGTCACGCTCGACGATTTTTGTGAATTGACTCGACTGGAGGGATGACAGGTCCGTCCAGGGCCTGGTTCGAAACATAAATCGATGGTACCCGTATCCCTCTACCAGCAGCATGAGCGCTTGTTCGAAGAGAATCGATTTGTTTATCCGGTACTTAGTCGCCGCAGCGGTGGCCTTTCTATCGGGGTCAATCTTAACCCCGACAAAATCTGCAATTTCGATTGTATTTACTGCCAGGTAAATCGCACGACGGAAAGCGAAACCCGGTTCGTTGAGCTGGATTCTTTGCTCGCTGAACTTGACCAGATGATCCAGTGGGTCTGTTCCGAAAGGATCTACGAGTCGGGGAAGTTTTCCGAGACGCCCGCGCACCTGCGAGCCCTGCGGGATATCGCATTTTCAGGAGATGGTGAACCGACCACCTACCGTAACTTTGATGAGGTGATCCAGGCCTGTGCGGCGCTCAAGCGGCAACACGGTCTGGACGAGGTGAGCATGGTATTGATTACCAATGCCAGCATGTTCCATCGTGAACACGTACAGCGGGGCTTGAAAATCCTGGACGAGAACCAGGGGCAAGTGTGGGCCAAGTTGGATGCGGGCACTTCCGATTACTATCACCTCGTTGAACGAACCACGATTCCCTTCCAGCAAATCCTGGATAACATCACAGCGGCAGCCCAGGTTCGTTCAGTGGTTATCCAGGCGTTGTTCATGCGTATTCACGGTGAAGGTCCATCCGCGGCAGAACAGGAATCTTTCTGCCAGCGACTCAATGAAGTTGTCAGCCAGGGCGGCAGTATCCAACAGGTGCAACTCTACACCGTGGCTCGACCGCCGGCAGAAAGTTTTGTGACGGCCTTGAGTAACGCGGAGGTAGACCGGTTCGTGCAGCGGGTTCGCCAGCAAACGCAACTCGAGGTGGTCGGTTACTATGGAATCGCAGATACCTCGACAGCAATTTCGGAAAGTGAATGACGATGAATGGTGAAACCAGGGAAACCGCCTCCGAGGTCGCGTCGGAGCCAGGAATGATTTTTCGACAACGCTGGTTGCCGATTATCGTGATCATGTGCGGCCTGGTGATCTGGGCTATCGTGCATGCCGTGGGAGCCTATCTTTCCGGGCGGGGTGAAATAGCGGTACTCAAGGCACTCTTGGTACTCTTGTCCATGTCGACCTTCCTGGCTTCCTGGGGTGCCTTGTTGTGGTATCGAAATCGCTGCATCAAGCGTCAGTAGATCCAGGTCCTGTACTTCGAACTGCCGACTGTCAGTCACGATGACTATTTCCAGGGGTAGTTTTCGGGTGTTCCTGCAAAGAGCATGGCAGGATGGCAACCGTACCCTGGCTCGGCTGGGTGCGCGGTTGGGCGAGAAAGTCTAGCTGATCCATCGAGTGTTCCGGTTGCGTGGCTTGTAGGCCAGGTGAGGTCTCTCTTAGAATGACCCCACGTGGTGTTACCGACCTGGTCTTATTTTCGTGTTTGCCTGATGCCAGCTTCCGATATTGTTATTAAAGGTGCGCGTGAACATAACCTGTGTTCGGTTGACCTGGTGCTGCCTCGCAATCGACTGATTTGCCTGACCGGGGTGAGTGGTTCGGGCAAGAGTTCGCTGGCTTTTGATACGCTCTACGCGGAAGGTCAGCGGCGTTACGTGGAAAGCCTGTCCAGTTTTGCTCGTCAATTTCTCGGGCAACTTCCTAAACCGGACGTGGATCATATTTCCGGCTTGAGCCCATCGATTTCGATTGCCCAGAAATCAGCAGGTAACAATCCTCGCAGCACGGTGGGGACCATCACGGAAATCTATGACTACCTGCGTGTTTTGTATGCTCGCGTGGGACAGGGTTATTGTCCACGTTGCCAGAATCCCATCACGGCGCAGAGTCGTGAACAAGTACTGGCACAGATCCTTCAGTTACCCAGCGGGACCCGTTTCACGGTCCTGGCCCCGGTGATCAGTAGCCAGAAAGGTGAACATCGGGATTTGTTTGCCGATTTGCTGAAACAGGGATTTTCACGGGCGCGAGTTGATGGCCAGATTTACCCGCTCGCGGAGGTGCCGTTACTGGATCGCCGCATGCGGCACGATATTGATGTCGTGGTTGACCGACTGGAAATCAAGAATAACCTCCGCCCCAGGTTAGCCGAGGCCGTGGACCTGGCATTAAAAACCGGACAGGGGATCCTGGTGATTTCCGCCGAAACATTGGCGAGCGAAGCGACGGTGACATCCACCAGCAAGACCGATCGTCGTTCCGCGAAGGTCGACTCGTCTCACACCACCGAGCAGATTTTTTCTGTACATTACGCCTGTAACCAGTGCCAGGTAAGTTTTGCGACACCGACTCCCCAGTTGTTTAGTTTCAATAGTCCGCAGGGAATGTGCCAGGAATGTGATGGCCTGGGGCAGCTGTTTTCTTTTGATGCGGACTTGCTGGTTCCGGATCCTTCGCTGTCATTTAAACAGGGTTGCTTTGAACTGCTGGGAAAATGGAAGAAGCTGGGGCGCTGGCGGCGCCATATCTACCAGGGGGTCGCCGATACGGTGGAACGGGCTCGCGAGTGGGATGCCGGCTACCTGTTGGAGACAGCCTGGCAGGAACTGGAATCCGCGGCGCAGGATATCTGGCTGTGGGGTGCTGGTGATCAGCACATCACGTTCACCTGGCGATCCGGTTCATCGCCCATGAAGTACGGGGGAGAATTCCAGGGGATTGTTCCGGACCTGATGTCTCGCTACCGGGCTAGCAAGAGTCGTCCCCAGCGCAGGCAGTTGGAACGTTACATGCGCACGATTGTTTGTCCTGAGTGTACCGGCCAGAGACTGGTGCAGCAGGCACGGGCCGTCACGATCACGAGCGCTGTCGAGCGTTTTGCTGACAATCCTCGTCGCTCCCTGCCGGAGGTTTGCCAGCTGTCAGTTCGCGAGGCGTTGGATTTTTTTGAGCAGTTGGATTTCAGCGAGACCGAGGCGATCATCGCGGACGAAGCCGTGCGAGAAATTCGTGGCCGACTGGGTTTCCTGGTTAACGTGGGACTCGATTACCTGACGCTGGAGCGAACTGCGCCCACGCTCAGTGGTGGTGAATCCCAGCGTATTCGCCTGGCTGCCCAGCTGGGATCAGGCCTGGTCGGGGTGCTCTACATTCTTGATGAACCCTCTATCGGTTTGCATTCGCGTGACAACCAGCAGTTGCTGGGGACGTTGCAACGGCTGCGGGACCAGGGAAATACCGTCGTGGTAGTTGAACACGACGAAGAGACAATGAGAGCTGCGGATCATCTCATTGACTTCGGTCCAGGGCCGGGTGTCCAGGGCGGCGAGGTGGTGGCATCCGGCTCGATCGATGACGTGATGAATGCGACAGCGAGCGTGACTGGCCAGTACCTGTCCGGGAAGCGTAAAATTGCCGTACCGACCCAACGACGTGAGCCGGGGGAAGATTGGTTGCAGATCCGGGATGCCGCTCATAATAACCTGCGCAACCAGGATGTTGCGATTCCACTGGGATCGTTCACCTGTGTGACAGGTGTCTCCGGTTCCGGAAAGAGTTCCCTGGTGAATGACATCCTGGTGGAAGCCTTGCGGCGTGACCTGAACCAGGGCGTCGGGAATCCCGGAACGCACGCAGCCATGGAAGGCCTGCATCTGCTGGACAAGATGATTGCGATTGACCAGTCACCCATTGGGCGTACGCCGCGATCCAATCCAGCCACGTACATCAAGGTCTTCGACGACATTCGTCAGTTATTTGCCCGCTTGCCGGAATCAAAACGACGCGGCTTTGGGCCGGGACGATTTAGTTTCAATGTTGACCAGGGCCGTTGTGAAGCCTGTAACGGAAACGGTACTAACCGGTTGGAGATGGATTTCCTGGCGGATGTCTGGGTGACCTGTCCGATTTGCCAGGGCCGACGCTTTAATCGAGAAACCCTGCAGGTGAAGTTCAAGGATTACACGATCTCTGATGTTCTGGAGATGGATATCCAGCAGGCACTGGACTTGTTTGAGAATGTTCCCAAGGTACACCACAAGCTCCAGACACTGCGTGATGTAGGGCTGGATTACATCAAGCTTGGACAACCATCACCAACCCTCTCCGGTGGAGAAGCTCAACGTATCAAGCTGGCGCGTGAATTGACCAAGAAAAGTACCGGGCAGACAATCTACATACTGGACGAGCCGACCACCGGTCTGCATTTCGCGGATATTCAACTGCTGCTGAAGGTCTTACACGGGTTCGTGGAGGCAGGTAATACCGTGCTGGTGGTCGAACACAATATTGATGTCATCAAGACCGCGGATTGGATTGTTGACCTGGGGCCGGAAGGAGGTGCGGGTGGTGGTACGGTCGTGGCCGTGGGGACCCCGGAAGAGGTAGCCCAGGAAACGGCCTCCTACACGGGCCAGGCCCTGCGATCGGCACTCGGTCTGCCGGCCAGTAAATCGGTGGCAACTGCTGCCAGGAAAACGCAGAAATCCACCGGGACAGGCCGCAAGCAATCGGCTGCTGGTACGCAGATGATCCGCGTTCGTGGTGCTCAGCAACACAACCTGAAGATGGTGGACGTAGAAATTCCCCGCGACGAAATGACCGTGTTCTGTGGCCCCAGTGGCAGTGGTAAGAGTTCCCTGGCGATGGACACGATTTACGCCGAGGGACAACGTCGCTACGTGGAGAGCCTGAGTGCTTATGCAAGGCAGTTCATCAACCAGATGCAGAAACCACGGTTGGAACATATCGAGGGCCTCTCGCCGGCTATCGCGATTGAACAGAAAAACCTGGGTAATACTCCCCGTTCGACCGTTGGGACGGTGACGGAACTCTACGATTACCTGAGGATCCTGATGGCCCGGCTGGGGACGCCACATTGTCCGGCCTGTAATGTCCCGGTCGGTATGCAGACGGTTGATGAAATCGTTGACAAGGTGCTCGCGGAGCCTGCTGGAACACGGCTTTACCTGATGGCTCCCCTGGACCTGGACCAGGTATCTCGGGTGGAATTGCTGTGGGAGGAAATGTTAGCGGCGGGATACATCCGGGTTCGCGTGGATGGTGAGACCTACTCGCTGGACGAAGCTCCCGAGGTTGATCGGCGTCGTCAGCATCGGGTGGAGGTGATCGTGGATCGTGTGAAAATCGGACCTCGATCCCGGTCACGAGTTGCAGACAGTATTGAAAATGCCCTGGAGTTGGGCAATGGTTTGCTGTCCGTCGCCTACGTGAATGATGATCGCAGGGAGAGTCGTTGGGAGGTCAAGGTTCACAGCCAGTTCCTGGCCTGCGACTCCTGTGGCCTTAGCCTGGAGCAGTTAACTCCACACAATTTTTCCTTTAACAGTCACCTCGGATGGTGTACTTCCTGCGAGGGCCTGGGAACCCAGACCGGAGCGAACCCGGCTGCCCTGATTCGGGACCCGAAGGCGACATTGGCTGGGGGAGCCCTGGACCTTTGGCCGAACCTGCAGCACCCGGTGGCAGAACGAATGCTGCAAGCACTGGCAAAGGACGTTGGATTACCACTGGATGTCCCCCTGGACCAGATCGATGCTCGCCAGAGAAGGCTCTTGATGCATGGTACAGGTGACCAGTGGTTCACGGTCTACCAGGACGCCTCAAGAGGGAAACGTACGAAACCCAGGCCCATGTTTCGTTTCCAGTTTAAGGGTCTCTATCCCGCCCTGGAAGAAGCATCGCGGCTGTCCCCGGCCCTGCGTGCCAAGCTGGAACACCTGGTAGATGAAGTCGAGTGTTCATCCTGCGGTGGTAGTCGGTTACGCGAAGATGCGGCCAGTGTTCGGTTCTCTGGACGGAGCATCGATGAACTTTGCCGCCAACCCCTGCAGCGCTTGCTGGAGACGGTTGATCAATGGCAACTGGATTCACGGGAGAAAAAGATTGCTGGTGAGCTGATTCGTGAGATTCGCAGCCGGCTGCAATTCCTGAACGATATCGGGTTGCATTACCTGAGCCTCTCGCGTCCGGCCGCCACGCTTTCGAACGGGGAAGCCCAGCGAATTCGCCTGGCCAGCCAGCTTGGCAGTGGACTTTGTGGAGTCCTCTACGTCCTGGATGAGCCGACGATTGGTTTACACCCGCGAGATACTCAGCGGTTGATTGAAGCCTTGCAAAAGTTGCGAGACCTGGGCAATACGTTGCTGGTGGTTGAGCATGATCGTGAGTTGATAGCCGCCAGCGACCGCCTGTGCGATTTTGGGCCTGCCGCCGGCCGGCACGGGGGTGAGATCGTTGCCCGGGGGACCCCCGAGCAGGTTGCCAAGCGTCGCAAGTCGGTAACGGGGCCCTACCTGAGCGGAAAGAAATCAATTCCCATCCCCACCAATCGCCGCCTGGCGGAGGGAAGAGAATCGTTCAGTGGTCAATGGCTGGAAGTGCTGGGGGCACGTCACCACAATTTGCAAAACATTGACGTGCGGATTCCCCTGGGGACACTGACGGCGATTACCGGGCCCAGCGGCAGTGGCAAAAGCTCCTTGATTGATGAAGTCCTTTATGCAGCACTGGCTCGACGTTTACATCGGGCAAAAGCTATTCCCGGGCTGCATGATCGCATCACCGGGTTGGAATTTATTAACAAGGTGATCCGCGTGGATCAGAATCCCCTGGGTAATTCGCCGACATCCAACCCGGCGACCTACAC
>JAYGDH010000505.1:0-8648 GCA_046583055.1 Pirellulaceae bacterium
ACCAGCACATCCCGACAGCCACTATCGGTCAGTTTTCTAATGACATGTCGCATGTCATCTGGTGCGAGAAACTGTCCTTTTTTCACGTGGACTGCGCGACCGGTAGCTGCCGCGGCAACCAGCAGGTCCGTTTGGCGGGCGAGGAATGCCGGGATCTGTAGCAGATCGCAGACCGCTGCAGCGGCAGCCGCCTGTGAGGGTTCGTGGATATCAGTCGTGACAGGTAGGCCGGTTTGTTGGCGAATTTCTTCGAGAATTTCCAGGCCCTGGTCCAGGCCTGGTCCACGAAAGGCGTCCAGTCGCGTGCGATTGGCCTTGTCAAACGACGCCTTGAAAACCAGTTGCACGTCCAGCGGCCCCAATTCGGCCAGCAGTGTTTCAGCGATTTCGATGGCCAGCGGTTTGCTTTCCAGAACGCACGGGCCTGCAATCAGCAGGAGTGGTTCACCAGGGCCGCAGCGGTAGGGACCGACGCAGGCTGGATTGTTTGCGTTCTGAGGAGCATTCATGCCCACCGGGTCCGCTTGCTTGGGAATAAAAAGGAGGTCTGTCTTGAGCCGTGTTGCGATTGAAGGGCCGCTGCACGGCAGCAAAGCAGTTTATATTACGCCCCTAAGCCTACCTCAGTTCAGGCGTTTTCGGAAACCCATTTTTGGCAGCCCATTCCGGGGAGGCGAGCACCGTTAAACGTAGCGGCAGAATTTCGATGTCCAGGGGAAGGAATCCAGCCGGATCGCCATCGAGTTGCACGGGTACGGGTTGGTCGGATTCCAGGCGAATTTTGCGTATGCGTTTCCTCTGACAGTCGTCCCACGATCCGCAATCACCAGCAAACAGTCCGCTCAAGTAACGGAGCCCCTGTCCCAGTGAGCCGTGTTCGAAGGTGCAGAGATCCAACAGGCCATCGCGGCCATCGGCGTCGGGTGCCAACGGTAATCCGAATGCATAACGTGGTAAATTGAACAGGAAAACCCAGCTGGCTGAAAAAGGTTGGCCTCCTTGCTCCTGGGCGCCGGTCGCTGCTTCTATATCAAGATCCGGAAATTTAATTCGGATCTTGGGATACTCGTAAGAACGAATGGACTGCCAGATCGGCTTAAAATAGGAGGAGTGACGAATATGGCCGGTGCGAGAAGCGTGCAGTTGATGGATCACGTTCGCATCAAAACCGCAGCCGGCCATCAACAGGAAAATTCGGTCCCCTGCCCTGCCCGCATCCAGTTGAATGGCCTGTCCATGACGCACCAGGTGTGCGGCGGTAAGCGGATCAGCAGTCAGCTCCAGGTATTTGCCCAGCAGATTTTCCGTGCCCAGAGGAAAAATGCTGATCGGTACACCTGGTGGGGTATGGTTGGTTACCAGGGCAACGGTGCCATCCCCGCCAGCTGCAATGACGGTCCGCAGGCGTCCCGTTTGGTAGGCAGCCTCAATACCGGGTGCCAGCTGCTCGATTTGCGAGATTCGAATTAACTCGAAGCCCTGTTGTTCAAGTGCCTGGCAAAGCTGGTTCAGCGGGGATGCTCCCGATTTTGCACCTGCTTTTGGATTGGCTGAAATCAGGACCAGGTCTTGTTGGTTTTCGGGCCGGTGGGGTGGAACGTGAGCAAGGGAAGCGGGCACGAGTCTTCTCCACGCCTGGGCAACGGTGAATCAAGGTGAAACGGTGGGCGAGAAACCTGTCTTCAACGGTTGGCAGTGTAGCTCAGATCCCAGGGGCGCAGCAGGGGACTGCTGAGATGTTGCATTTTCATTCAGGCGGTATCTGGCAATGTATGAATCTGAGACACTCAAGACGACCATGTGCTCCCGGCCAGAATCCTGGCAAGGCCTGCGGGGTGTTTCGTAAGTGTTTCATGCGTAGTGCCTTACGGAGCTTCTTGAAGAAACCTGTTAGCATTGGGTACGATTGGCACGCGGAGTGCTTTCTATCAGGGAAAGGAAAACAGTTGAGTTTCGCGACCCTGTTGTGAATAGCTCGACTTGTGAATAGCTCGACTTGTGAATAGATCGACTTGTGAATAGATCGATCCGACGGGTCCCGAATGTTGGGTGTTCAACGGTTGCCTTGCCCCTGGCCGTTGAGCAACGCCAACGCGTGTTTGGCACATTCGGGACCCGTAGTTTTTTCTTGACGGGCTTGGTATGCTTCAAGCAACTGCTGATGCTTGAGAAGCGGGCTTTGATAGCCACCGTGAGGGCACGGGTTCCAGCTTGCTTTGGGCCGCGCACCTATTGACGATAACCGTTGGTTTGCCTAGGTTTAGGGTTCCTGAGCGCGGCAGGGGGAACCCATCAGGCCAGCGTAGCTTCAATTGGCAGAGCACCGCATTCGTAATGCGGGGGTTGCGGGTTCGACTCCCGCCGCTGGCTCTTGTGGCCGGGGGGGGATTACGGTGGCATCTTCCATGAAGGTCGCCAGGCCACGAGTCGTATTATGGTTGTGATGTATTGTTGAGACGAAGGAGAGGGTTTTGGACACCAACGAGATGGCCAACACGGCAGAAATCGATTTGCGAGAAACCGTTCTTTCTAATAGTTCGTTTGGACCGACGGAAATTCGCCAGTTGAGCGAAGCTATTTCAGCGGACTTTTCATGTTTTGGCAGCTTGCGAGATGCAGTTGCTGAACTGGAGGTTCGTGAGGATCGAAGTCCGGCAACGGCGGTGCGTTTGGGAGTTTGTTATTACCTGCTCGGGCGTTTTGACCGAGCTCTTGAGACGTTGTCTAATTCCGATGGCGGCGCGTTAGCACATTTTTTCATGGGCAAGACTTACTTTGCCCAGGATAATCACCGGCAGGCGATTGCCTGCTACGAGGCGGCTCAAGGCGCCGGATACGATGCAGATTCCTGCGTGTTGGGCAAGGCAGAAGCATTGCGTTACGCGGGGGAATCCGAGGCTGCCCTGGCACTGCTGGATGGTCTTTTTGGTCCCGTCGAGCAGACCGCAGAATACCTGTACCAGCGAGCAGCTACGGTGGCGGCGTTGCGGAGTAACCTGGATGAGCAGATTGCCCTTTACGAACGAGCTCTGGAAGCGGATCCGAACCACCCTGGAGTTTTGTTCGGATTGGCACTGGAAAATGATCGTTGTGGGAATGATGAACTGGCGTTGAATTATTATCGCCGCGCTGCGGACGGTTTTCCCAGCCACGTGGGCGTGCTGCTCAACCTCGGAATCCTGTACGAAGACAACCAGAATTTTGAGGGTGCACAGCAGTGCTACAATCGAATTCTCGAAGTTCAGCCGAACCATCCCAATGCCACGATGTTTCTCAAGGATGCGGAAGCTTCAGACGATCAGTTCTTTGACCTGGAAGCCGAAAAAGCCAGTGACCGACTGGCCCAGGTGCTGAATATTCCGGTGACTGATTTCGAGCTGTCCGTTCGGAGCCGTAATTGCCTGCAAAAAATGGGTGTGATGACCCTCGGCGACCTGGCCAGAACCAGCGAACAGACGTTACTGAGCAGCAAGAATTTCGGGGAAACCTCGTTGGTGGAAATCACTGAAATGCTGAATTCCAAGGGTTTGGAGCTTGGGCAGTTTGCTGAGGAAGGGATGGATGCCGAACCTGAAATTGATGTTTCACACCTGCCTCCGGATCAGCAGACGATCCTGGATCGACCGATTTCTGACCTGAATCTTTCGGTGCGAGCCCGCAAGTGCATGGTGCGGTTACGAATGAATACGATCGGCGAATTGATTCGCAAGACCGGGGACGATCTTCTCGAGAGCAAGAACTTTGGGGTGACGAGCCTCAACGAGGTTCGTGAGAAACTAACCTTGTTCGATCTGAACTTACGGGGCGATTAGTGGGCCCGGTTGCCACGGGGTAACAGGCGTGCTGATTTGGCTGGCCAGCAATGATCGCACCATCTTTTGGTTTCGAGGTGCAGCACCAGGATAAGCATTGCGCCGCGCGCCGCGCGGAATTGACAACCCGTCGTGGCAAGGTCCAGTGTCCGGCCTTCATGCCGGTCGGCACACAGGCCACGGTCAAAGGTTTGACCATCGACCAGGTGGCAGCCACCGGGGCCGACATGGTGCTTAGCAATACCTACCATCTGGCCCTGCGTCCTTCCGCGACAGTCGTGAAACAGTTGGGAGGGCTGCATGCCATGATGGGTTGGACCGGTCCGATCCTGACGGACAGTGGTGGCTTCCAGCTGTACAGCCTGGCGCAGCGAGTAAAAGTGACCGAAGAAGGTGCTGCCTTCCGCTCTCACGTTGACGGCAGCCTGCTGGAGATGACCCCCGAGAGCAGCATGCAGTTGCAATCGGAACTGGGCAGTGATATCGCCATGGTGCTTGATCACGTTGTGGCGCTGCCCAGCGAGGAGAATCTGGTGAAAGAAGCATGTGAACGGAGCGTACGTTGGGCGGCACGCTGCCAGGCGGCCAGTGGTGTGGCCGGGCAAACCCAGTTTGCTATCGTGCAGGGTGGACTCAATGAATCGTTGCGCCGCTGGTGTACAGAGCAGCTCGTGGCGCTGGATTTTCCAGGGTTTGCGGTGGGAGGATTGAGTGTCGGGGAAACACCGCAGCAGATGTACCAGGTCCTGGATGTGACCCAGCCTATTCTGCCCGTGGACCGGCCTCGTTATTTGATGGGTGTCGGCAGACCACAGGATATCGTGGAAGCCGTGCAGCGGGGGATTGATTTGTTCGACTGTGTGATGCCCACACGCAATGGACGTAATGGCCTGGCTTTTACGGACCAGGGGCCCCTGCGGCTGCGAAATCGACAGCACCAGCAATCCCAGGAGCCGCTGGAGGCTCATTGTCCGTGCCTGGCATGCCGTCACAGTCGTGGTTATTTGCGGCACCTGTTCATGGCGGGAGAAATGCTGGGTCCTATTTTGCTTTCCATCCATAATTTGACCTACTACCAGCGGCTGATGGCAGAGATCCGCCAGGCCATTGAAGAAGACCGTTTGATCGAGTTGGCAGAAGTGAAATATCAGGGCTGGGGGTGATCTTGCCCCTTAGCGAACATACATTTAAGATACCGATACTGGGTTTTATCCACCGAATCAGGGTGGATAGGTTCGGTTCTTGCGATTCGCGCCCCCCGGGTTGAGTAGGTTTGGCTTTGCGGAGGTTTTTGGCAGGCCGACGGATCTCGGAAAAAGAAGTATCGGTGGAGCAGTAAACGGCTCTGCCGACTGACAAGAAGAAACGAAAAGAGGCAGGCAGCATGCTTAAACTATTAATCGTAACAGGGTTACTGCTGGCTCAAAACGATGCTGGCAATCAGCCGGCTCCGAACCAGGTCCAGCCAGCGGCGAACCAGGCAGCGGATGCAGAAGCTGAAAAGACTGCCCCGGCTGGCGATCCGGACAAGCCACAGGAAGAACCGGTAGCCGCCGCGAAACCACCGGGACTGGGCAGCCTGTTGGCGCCGATGCTTTTGATTTTCGGCCTGTTCTACCTGATGTTCATGATGCCGGAACGAAAGAAACGAGCAAAATTGAAACAGCAGTTGGAACAGCTGAAAACGAACGATCAGGTTCTTACGATTGGGGGTATCCTCGGTACGGTATCGCGGGTGAACAAGGAGGCCGACGAGGTAACACTTATCCTCGACGATTCGAACAATACGCGAATGAAAGTGGTGCGTAGTGCCATTCGCCAGATTTTGACGGACGAGGACAAAAAGAAATAACCACGCGAGCCTTCGGCGTATCGCAGGCCCGTGTTACGAATTCAATCATTAACTTCCTCTCTTGTGAGGTCAGGAATCAGCTTTTATGTCATCATTCTTGGATTTAGCGACCGTGGATTTTCTTTTGGGCCAGGCAGATGCGATGAGCAGTTGGAGCAAGCTGGGCTTGTTGCTCTGCATGGCTGCGGTAGCCGTGGCCTGCTATTTCGTGGCCAAGAGGATTGCCGAGCGAGGACGACGCCCAGAAGCCGTGGTGCAATGGACGCTGGGCCTGGGCCTGGTCAGTCTCACGGCACTGGTGACTTACTGGACCGGTTGGATTATTGCCTTGTGGCCGCTCTGGGTAGTGGTTGGCTTGGGGGTGATCGCCTACGTGCTGGCGGACTATTTGCAGGAGTTTTTTGGTGTCCGGCAGACAAGCTGGCGATTTGCATTTGCCCTGGCCGTAGCCGCGGCCAGTGCGTTGCTGGTTCCGCATGATGCTCCCCTGGGAGAATCTGGTTCGGAGGCCTCGGTGACAAGCTCGGAAGAAACAGCTGAAGAAGAAACAGCTGAAGAAGAAACAGCGGGGAGTCAGTTAACCTATGCCCAGTATGCCAGCGTGGTCACGATGGCGGTACTTTTACTCGCCCTCTGCGTCCCCTACTTGTTTTCCAAGGTACTTGGCGAGCGGTTGCGAGCACCGGAATACGTTTGGCGAGCGACGTTTATCTTGTTCACGATCTTTGTAGCTGCTTTTGTCGTCTGGGAGAAACCGGCTGAATTCGGAGTCGGTTGGCCGCCCAAGTACGGGGTTGATCTGCAGGGTGGCGTGAACCTGATCTACCAGTTCGAGGTGGATTCTGAAGGTCAGAATGCCGGCACCGGGCGTGGAATGAGTCGTACCGAGATCCAGAAAACGCTGGTGCAGCAGTTAAGTCGACGTATCAATCCCAGTGGTACCAGCGATATCGTGGTACGCCCCTACGGGACGGCACAGGTGGAAATTATCGTCCCGGAAGTGAATCAGGACGACGTGGAGGTGATCAAGAAACTGATCACGACGGCTGGAGCCCTGGAGTTTCGCATCGTGGCTAACCCGCACAAGCATGCCTTGCTCTTTTCCTCTTTCGCACAGGCTGCCAGCAATCAGCAGGGAGACATTGTTTACGATCCAGAAGCGACCGGAGAAGACAGGGTGGAGGTTGGCAGGTGGGTTCGTGTGGCGCGTGAAGGGTCTGATACCGAGGGGGATCGGGGGGCTTTTAAATACAATCCGATCAGTGATTTGATCCGGGATATCGATACACACAAGATTATTCAGCCTGTATCCACTAGTGAAGAGCAACTGGCGGATGAATTGAAAGAAAGGGGTATCCGTGATATCGAGGTCCTGGTCTATACCGGCAGTGATGATCCGTTGGTGACCGGTGAGGGGCTGGGCATGGTGAGCGCTGGTTATGAAAACCTGGACCCGATCGTGAATTTCAACCTGAAGGCAGGCCAGGCGAGCAGCCGGTTCTCGACGCTGACCTATCGCAATAAGCCCAAAGTGGAAGAGGATGAATACAACAAGCTGGGTATCCTGCTTGATGGCGAGCTGTTGTCGGCGCCACGGATCAACTCGCAGATCAATGGCCGTGGGCAGATTACCGGTCGCTTTACCCAGGAAGAAGTGAATTTCCTGGTGGAGATCCTGCGAGCAGGTAAGCTGTCAACCGTGTTGCAGAAAGAACCGATTAGTGAAAACATGATGGGGGCCGAACTGGGGCAGTCCACGATCAACAAGGGGAAGCAGGCGATCGTGGGGTCGTTGATCTGTGTCCTGGTTTTCGTGGCCGTCTACTACCAGTTCGCAGGCATCGTGGCCTGCCTGGCACTGGTCTTGAACCTGCTTCTGGTGGTGGCCTTCATGATCATGATCAAGGCGGCCTTTACCCTGCCAGGGATGGCTGGTTTGATTTTGACCGTGGGTATGTCGGTGGACGCCAACGTGCTGATCTTCGAACGTATCCGGGAAGAACTGGCTCGCGGTGCGCGGCTGCGTATGGCGATTCGTAATGGTTTTTCCCGAGCGACAACCACGATCGTGGATGCCAACCTGACTACCTTGATTACGGCAATCGTGCTGTATGTCATTGGTACGGATCAGATTCGTGGTTTTGCGGTGACACTGATCCTGGGCATCCTGATGAGTATGTATACGGCGATTTTCTGTTCCCGAGTTGTTTTCGAACTGGCGGAACGTGGGCGACGTTTGACGAAGCTCAGGATGCTGCGGATCGTTGGTGAGACCAAGATTGATTTCGTGGGTAAGCGGAAGATGGCCATGGTCCTTTCGATCGTGATTATCGGAGCAGGCCTGGTGGGCGTGGCCATGCGAGGAAAGGATATTTTTGATATTGATTTCCTGGGCGGAACTGCCTTGACGTTGCAACTTAATAAACCGTTGGATGCGGACCAAATGGGCGACAAATGTGAAATCGCCTTCAAGGAAGAGAAGGATGGAAAGATCTATCATTTTACGCTGAACTCCCTGAAGCTTAAGGATGTTCAAGATAATACGGTCTGGAAATTGGTTACCGACGTGCCCAAGTCCAAGGATTTGCAGGACAAGGTTGTCAAGGCTTTTGCAGAGGACTTGTTGTCGTACTCGGTGACCGTGGGGAACTGGAGTTCTTCAAAGCCGGTCAGTCCTGACGAGTCAGAGTCTGGTTTGCCACTACCACCCGGTGCCGGTCTGGAACCTGGCAAGGGTGATTTAGGGCCTCCAGGAGGTGCCAGCTTGCGAAGGGCGTCTCGGTTGGCAGGTCCCTTCTTCGTGTCGGTTTCTGTCGATGATGATGAGCCAGGCAAGACCGCTCCCGATGATGACAAGGCTGCGGCGGATAAGGCTGCGGCGGACAAGGCTGCGGCGGACAAGCCTGCGGCGGACAAGGCTGCGGCGGACAAGGCTGCGGCGGACAAGGCTGCGGCGGACAAGGCTGCGGCGGACAAGGCTGCGG
>JAYGDH010000593.1:0-19540 GCA_046583055.1 Pirellulaceae bacterium
GTTGATCTTCTCGTAGGTGTAGATACTGCTTCCCTTGAAGTTGTGTCTCAAGCCCAGCGTATGCCCTACTTCATGGGCAACCAGGTGTGACAGGAGGGGGCCGATAAAGGATTCGGGCATCCCATCCAACATGGACTCGTCTTTCTTCTCGTCCTTCTTCTCGTCTTTCTTCTCGTCTTTCTTCTCGTCCTTCTTCTCGTCCTTGGCCTGCGCTTCCACGGCCTGGGCAATCGAATGGTTCATGCGCATGATCGCCACGTCCAACGCCATCCCCTCGGCCGCCAGGCACATTCCGTTTACCTGGCTGATCCGACCCACCAAGCCGTCGTACCGGTCATCCCCGAGCATCGACGTCTTGACCTGGGTGAACGGATCGCCGCCAAAAGGCAGATACCCCTGTTCCGCCATTTTTTGTTTCAGGTATTCTCGCTGCGAGGTGGGAGCCAGGCGAATCCGAGGGTCCCAATCGGGATGTGTACGGAGCCACGCCATGGTCTCGGGACTAAATCCATCCATGACGATCTTTGGCAATAGTTTCTCGAACTCGAAACGAAAGTGACGAATCCATCCATCGGTCAAAACGATATCCGCATCGAGGATCTCACCGGTCATCGGGTTCACGCGACTGGGCCCAATGGCCGTGCCAATGTCGTTATTCAGCCAACGCACGAAGTTGTAACGAACATCTTCCGGGTCCTTGTCCATGTGAGCCCCGGTTTGCTTGTCCTGGTAGTAAACCTCGATCGCACTGGAAATGCCAACCTTCTCAAAAGCAGTGTTCCAGCTAAGGATTCCTTCCCGCACCCAACGACGGTAGCGAACGGGCGTCGTGTGTTCAATGTAGAACACGATCGGGTTTTTCGGGGGGCTTACCTTGAGCGACGAATCCCGCTTTTCCAGGTGCCATCGGTTGATGTACCGCACCCGAGTTTCATCGTTCGTGTACTTGCCGTAATCACTGTACGAGGTCGTAAAATAACCGATCCGCTGGTCTGCCTTCCGCGGCTTGTACGTCGACTTGGTTGGAATTTCACTGATCGAGTAATGCAGTGTCTGTAACTTGCCGAGCCGGGTTGGCACTTCAAAAGCAACCTCGATATTGCCGGGAAACGCCTTCGCCTGCTTGATCGAAAACAGAGATCCAAACTCCCGGTTCACCACGTTCGATCCAAAAAACTTGGAAGCCTTGGCAACCAGCATTATGTCCAGGTCGATCACGGGACCTCCACCAGGACCTATGGTCATGATGGGCATATCCAGGAGGATCGTGTCCGTGAAAAGTCGCCGTACCGAGGAAAGGGATTCCGGATCACCCGTCGATCGAATACTCAGGTCCGGTTTAATCAAGGCCAGGCGATTGTTGTAACGTCGCCAGTAAACAAACATGTCACCCGACTGCAGGCCGGCAAAACGATCACCACTGGCAATCGTCAACGCGATAAAGTACTTGGAAGTCGCAAAGTTAGCTGGCAGTTCCGCCAGGACCTGCCCTTCTTTCTTGCGAACCCAAAGCGTGTAGAGGCTGCGCGCTCCGTCGGCCGTGGAAATGACCTTTTCGTAACCATCCAACACCTGACTGTGTGGCGGAAACTTGGGCTTGGGCTTGGGCTTGGGCTTGGCAGGTGCTGGAGCCTGAGCCTGGACCATCACGCTCCCCAGCAATACCATGGATAACGTAATCACCGACACGAGCCCGCATTTGATCATCTTCATCATCTCTCCCTCAAGCCACCAGGACACTCAAATCGAAACCGACTAGGAAGCCGATTTCAGTGACGATTCACTTCATAGAACTGCTCCAAGGATACCCCAGAAATTGGCTGTTTACAGCCACCAACCATGTGGAAAATGGGTAGTTTGGTGTAACTTTGCGGATTTAAGCCACTACGCTCGGAAAAAGCCTGCTATTCCCTATCTCGCCTGGTTCGGGAAGCGGCAGAGAGACCATGCAAAGGTCTTATAGGCGACAGAACCCCCACAACCGAAGCGGCAGGGCGACACCTCATCTTAACGTGCCAACGCGCGCAATTCAGGCAAGTCAAACCACTCCAGCAAGCCGAAGCAATACAGTTCCGGTACCTGATCAAATTTCGCCGCAGGCACCAATAACGATTTCAAGGAGGTCGGTAAGCCGGGCGTCTCCAACTTGCCAATCAACGATTCTCCCAGCGCCTTGGCACACAGCGACGCCAACCCCACTCGAATCCCGGTCGCCCTGATGTCCAGATTCTCCAGCTGGTAACGACTCGTAAAAAAACGGACCGCCGCCCGGATCTGGGCTGCCTGAATTCCCAGCGGACGTGCCCCCACCGTCGACATCACCTGGGCATTCTGGTAGAGACTCCCCGGTGGCTTGGCATGTCCGAACAGGACCGCATCAACACAGATAACACGGCAACCTGTCTGCAATAACTCCCCGATCTGCTGTTGATGTTTCGACCAGGGCTGGTCCGACAGCCACAAGACCGTGCGCGTGGTTTGCGCACCTTCGATAACCACGGCTGGCAACGTCCAGTGCTTATCCATTACCAGTCGCCAACGCTGCACATTCCAGGGCAACTGGTGTGGAGGACCTTTCACGGCCTGGGCCGTATCGACAACCAAGGGTTCCAGTCGCAGCAGCTTGGCAAGTAGTCGCTGCGGGCTTCCTGCGTCTGCACGTCGCGGTAATGACTCGGCCAGTTGGCTGGCTAACGAACTGAACGTAGCATTTTCCCCCGGAAGCTCCACGTGCAGATCTTCCTTACTGCGCAATTCGGCGATCGACGGAATCTCCTTATTGGAAACCAACTCGTTGCGGAAGAAGTGATGATTCAGGAACCGGTACAGCTGTTCCCGGTTGTCCTGGTCATAATTATGGGTTCCGGGATTACTGTTCTCGTAGTACTGGAAACGATCGATTACTCCTGCCTGTCGAAAGAAAGGAACTACCGGATCAAACGTATTTGGTTTCACGGTCGATGAAACAAAACAACAGTTATCCTTGTCGTTGTAAATCAACAACGTTGGTCGAGGCACCATCATGGCGGTCAAATGCGAGTAATCTGCGTACTGAACCAGGTCGGTTGGATTCTGTTCCAGGTCACCGATACTGTTGGCCTGGGCCAAACGCTGGGTCAGCGCACTGTAACCAGCAACTGGCACCGTCAACGTCACGCGTTGGTCCAGGGAACTCAGGACAATCGTCTGCCATCCTCCCCCCGACAAACCGGTAACCGCCACTCGCTTTGGATCCGCCTGGGGATGGGCCAGCAACACGTCCAGGCCTCGTGACATGGCCAAAAAAAATACGCTGACCCCGCTGGTCCCACAAAGATCCAGCTTGGCCAAATCATTGTGAGCATAACCTGGGCTGTTCAATTGCCCCATTCCCAGCCACTCCAGGTTCAAAGCCAACATGCCTCGTTTTGCCAGGTTGATACAGCGCAACTGTTTATAGGCAGTTACCTTACCCTGCCGGTCGTGCCCATTGACGTTCAATACGACTGGAACTCGTCCCTGGAGATCATCCGGCTCATAGAGGATGCCGGGAATCCAGAGCCCGGGTAACGCCTCTACACGCAGTTTCCGCAGCGCGTATCCCTGGTCCGTTTCGATCCGTTCCAGCCAAACCACGGCCGGATTTTTCTGCCTCCACGATGAAGGCACCCCGCGAAAGATCACCTGCTGCAACACCTGCGTGCGCAACGCTTGTTGCTGCTGCTGCCATTGCCTGGCATCCTGCGGCAACTGCAACGCAGGAACACGCCCCCGGACATAGGAAACATGTTGCTGAAACGCCTGTCCCGGTTTGAGAATTGGCTGCTGCAACACGGACTCAAACGAGTCCACGGAATACGCAGGTGCCGAGAAACCGACGATCCATACGATCAGCATCAACGTTCGGTAGTTCCTTTTCCCCATGATCTCGGCCTCCTGGATGGCTGACTCTTGAAAACCATTTTTATTTGCCTAACTGCTTGACCTGGGAACACCCCTTAACCAGCTGCATCGCCGATTTCCGACGTCCCCGGTTCCTGGGCCTGCACGTACTGATCCGGTACCACGGATTCGGACATGACTCCCAGTGACAAATAAATCTGCATCAGGTGCTCAACTTCCATGGCGACAGGTTTCACTGCCTCGACAGGAACAAAGACGATACCACCGGACATGGGTATCGGTGATGTGGGAATATAAACAATGTGTGAATCCCGCCCGGAAAAACGATAGATCTTATCGCTGGACAAGAGCGCCAGGAATCCGCCCCCATGCTGCATGCCGAATTCACAATACACGACCGACATGGCCCTCATGTCTGCCTCGTCGTCCCGCTTGAGCATCCCCACTACTTTTGCGACCGGGCCATAAATACTACTCACCACGGGAATCTGGTTGAGTTTTTCGTGGACAAAATTTTCCACGCGATAACGAGCCGCTGATTTCACGATGGCCCCTACGATCCAGATCACCGCCAGCACGATCACCCAGCCGATTACCGAAGCCAGGGTATCATTCGAAACATAATTCAGACCCACCCGCTGCAGTACCGAACCCAGCAGGCTATCCGGACCGAGCCAGGTTTTCAGTAGGGAACCAACCCAGCCCATGATTCCAATCGTAATAACGATCGGCAAAATAACGAAAAACCCCGCCATGAAGGTGGACACAAATCCCTTTTGCCAGATCCAGTGAAACAATCGCTTCATGACGTCGCCTCGCTTGCCTAAGATTGAACATCATTCATTACGTCAGTAATGCACGTTGCCCCAGTTTACCCTCTCGCCGATACGACAAGAACCTGCCACCTCCCCTTCACATCACCTAACAACAAAAAACGTCACGGCGCAGATGGTTGCGCGGCAACGATCTGCTCCGTGACCGAAAGGAAAAGCGACACTCAACCTGGATCTTGCCCAGCGACTTAAGAACCCTGCACTTCAATCCGCTTGGGTAAAATGTCTGCTGTTTTACCCAGTTCGATCATGACTACCCCATGCTCTAAACTTGCCGTGATCTTGTCCGGATCAATACCCTCGGCAATGGAAAAACTACGACTGTAACTTCCAGTCGGCCGTTCCGAGTAAAGCATTTCCCGTCCTGCGTGTGCTGCTATCACTCGGCCACGAACTGACAGTTCACCCTGATCGTAAACAATCTCCAGGTGTTCCTGCTCGACACCCGGCATATCGAGATACAGCTCGTAGGCATCGTCTCTCTCAATCACATCAGCACGTGGCTTTCGTGAGTACTCCCGCTCGAAAGTCACTTCCTGCCGGGCATCTGCCTGGGAACCATTCGAAACATTATCACTGCTGCGGACTTCTTGCGTGGTCTTTTTCATAATACGACTCCTCTTCAAAAAACATTCTCATTTCAAGCGATGCCTATTCATCCCGATCCCAATAGCTGACGGGCTATCGAGGCAACTCAGGATGAACAATCACCATGAACTTCGATCTTGCGAGGCTGAACTCTCTCTTTTTCCTGCAGCTGAATCCGTAGGATGCCAGCCTGCAACCGCGCCGTAACCCGGTCAGGATCAACTTCAATCGGCAAGGTAAACTGCCGCTTGAATTCTCCGAATCGGCGCTCACGTCGGTTCCAGCGTTCAGCTTCCTGATGCAATCGAGATCGCTGACCGGAAAGAACCAGTTGATTCTCAGGGGTCACCAGGACCTGGATATCTTCTTCGACCATCCCGGGTAATTCAACTTCCAGCCATACCTGGCCATCCTCACGCCAGATATTCACCGCCGGAAACTTTGATCCCGTTGCCAGCGGACCCTCTCGAGGTACACGACCGAACCAGCGTGACATCTCCTCCTGCAACCGACTGATCTCCCCGCGCATCGAATCCACACCATGCCACCGTTTTAATAACATTGCTATGCACTCCTCCCTGGTTTCAAAGACTTGCTTTCCAGTCCATCGCCCGACAACCGAGCGATTCATCCAGACGGACCTGAAAGAACCAGGTCAAAAGAAAAGCAAGCCTCATGCCGGAACACGCCATCCGCAACTAAAAGAGTGTTGCCAGAGGTCGCTTAAACACTGATGCGAATGGTGCTTAGCAACGCAACAAAGTTGCCCAGAAAAAAATCGCCGCAAACACGGTTCGTACAATCTGTCAGTAAGGCTGCCATATTGACACTTTTTATATAGGTATACATATACCCCGATAGAGCTATTCTTGTCTGCTGAGCTGGTGTCCAAGAAAAGAACAAACCGTGGTACCTGGACATCAGGCCACCACGGTTTGCCAGCTCTTACGAGATCAGTTCACGCTCTTACGAGCATTTTGAACTAGTTTTCGTCTTTCTTTTCAGGTGTCGGGTTATCTCGACCCTGCGTACCGCGACTTGGGGCTGCTTCACCGCCACGACCGCCCGTACCACGACCTTGGGTACCGCGACTCGGGGCTGCTTCACCACCACGACCCTGGGTACCACGACCCTGGGTACCACGACCATGGGTACCACGGCCCTGGGTACCACGGCCTTGGGCTCCACGCTGGCGTTCCGGCATTTTGAAAGCCTTGCCCTTCATGGTTGTAAAATCGGTTTTCTGTTTGCCAGACAAAACAGCCAGGACCTTTGTATCGATGTCCTTCTGCTGAGTTTCAGCCTGCGCCCGGAAATCAGAAAATGCCTTGGTCCGTTCTTCACGGCTCAAATCGCGGATGTTGCTAAAAGCTTCTCGCATTTTCTCGCGACTTGCTTCCCGTGCTTTCTCCGGAATTTCCTTGATCTGCTTCTGTTGAGCGGCAGTGATCTTAAGTTTTGCGATCACTTCCGTATCACTCAAAGCACGCAATCCCATCAATTGAATACGAATTTCCTTGACACGAGCGAGTTGCGGAGGCAAGAGGATTCCAGCGACTTTCGCGTCTTCTTTCTTTTGCCGCTCAGCAGCTTCCTTGGCCCGCGTGGCAGCTTCCGCTTCCCGCTTCTTGACTGCTTCCGGGGCGTCGCGAGCTGCGCGTGCATCTTCAAGCATCTTCCTTCGTTCTTCTTCGCTCGCCTTCTGGTAGGCTTCTCTATCAAAGCTACTGGTCCGATTAGTGGCCCGATTAGTGGTACGATCACCACGAGCTTCTCGTTGACTGGTTCGCAACTTGTCCAGGTCAGTTTTTTGCTCGTCAACTAGGTCGATTTCCTTTTGCACAGCTTCAATTGCGCACAAACCTAACAGGCTCGTACCACCACCACGGGTGCTACCAAAACCGCCGCCACGACCCTGTTGTCCACGACCCTGTTGTCCACGACCCTGACCCTGGCCTGCACCACGACCCTGACCCTGGCCTTCACGACCCTGGGCATCTAACTCGGACGTTGAGCAGATCACTGCAGCCAGTGCGACCACTGCAAAAGCAAGTAATTTCGACAATTTCATTTCCAGTTTCCTTCTACAACAAATAAAGATTGGACGGACGTCTCGACTTAATAAGTTCAAAATCCAAAAACTAAAGATATATTCAGGCTTTACCACTAAACCTCAACAAGCTGAAGAAGTTTCGTTTTACAGCCGGATTACCAGATCCAACTAAAATATTCTGAAGCTTCTGGACATAAAAAGCCAGTACGAAAGACAAGTTTTATGCAATATAAAGGCAAAAAACAGGTAAACCAGCGAAAACAATCGGTTTTCAGACAATCACCGGACGGGCGATTCACAGCTGCGGAGGATCAGCGATCCTCGATACCCGTAGACAACTCGCGGGCTGTTCAGACTGTTCAGGCTGTTCGAGATGCTAGAATAGGCTTCCGCGTATGCTGGAACTTCGCCTGACTTCGTTATGACCTGGAAAGCTACCGTGCCTGCTACCGAATCCAATCCCTCAAAAACCGCTCTGATCACGGGGAGCGGGCGTCAACGCCTGGGGGCCCTGCTGGCTCATAGCCTGGCGGCCGAGGGTTACCGAATCGTGCTGCATTACCACTCTTCAGAGGCCCCTGCAGCAGCAACCGTCACTGCATTACAGCAACAGGGCGTGGATGCCGTTGCCTTATCAGCCGATGTAACCTGCCAGGACCAGGTAGACCAGATGTTTACCGCGTGTATCAAGCGGTTTGGGAAACTGGATGTGCTGGTCACGACCGCTGCCCACTGGGAGCCGAGCCCGCTGGAGAGTCTCTCGGCGGAGCAAATCCGCAACAGTTTCGAAGTCAATACGATGGGAACGGCTCTCTGTTGTCGTGCAGCCGGCTTGATCATGGCCGAACAAGCGACGGGTGGATCGATCATCACCGTGGGTGACTGGGCCATCGAGCGACCCTACCCTGACCACCTGGCCTATTTCATCTCCAAGGGAGCTATCCCTGCGATGACCCGGGCACTGGCTGTTGACCTGGCTGGCCGAAATCCGAAGGTCCGGGTCAATTGCATTCATCCTGGCCCGCTGTTATTTCCACCGGGCTTGTCGGAAGCGGAACGTCAGCAAATCAAGGATGCCTCGCTGCTCAAGAAAGCAGACTGTCCCGAGGCCTTTCACCAGGCCGTCAAGTTCCTGATTGACAACGAGTTTGTGACCGGCGTCTGCCTGCCGGTTGATGGAGGCCGTACGATTCTTCCGACAACAGGCTAGAGATGGTTTTACTAACGTCCCGTAATGTTATTTTCTACACGCTGCTATTTTCCCTGGCAGCAAGCGACGTGCAGTCCGCCGAGACCTGGTGCTGGTCAGTGGCCCACCGCATTCCTCGAGAGACGACCAGTGAAGAGAGCGGCTATTTTTCGCTGGTCGCAGGACAGGATGGGAAACTCTACATCGGCACGGCCAAGTACCAGGAAAATGCTTACCTGGTGGAATTCACGCCTGGCAGTCGCAGGATGAAAATCGTCGTTGACGTCAACCAGGTCATTGGATCGAGGGCCCGCAATTTTGCTTCCCAGTCAAAGATCCATACACGCAACCAGGTGGGTCGCAGTGGCAAGATCTACTTCGGAAGCAAGCAGGGGTACCCTCGCAAAAAAGAAGCTCGCAACGTCTACCCGGGTGGTTACCCGATGGTTTACGACCCGCGCACCGGAAAGACTCGCAGTTACCCGATCCCCGTGCCCCACCAGGGAATCATCAGCATCACGCCCGACGAATCACGAAACGTTGCTTACCTTTCCACGTGTAATGATGAACGCCCCGTGGAGAGTACTCACTTCCTTGCCTTGAACCTGCAGGACGGCACCTATCGTGATCTCCTGGACTGTCGTCACATGTATGCCTTTATCGTGGTCGACTATCGTGGGCGAGCTTATCATCCCGTACTCGGCGGAAAGATTGCGCGTTACGATCCTGCTCGACAACAACTAGAGCTTTTAACCCAGCGGGTGGATGGATCGCCGCCAACAGTTCAATCCCTGCTGGCCGCACCCCAGAGCCATCCCATTAACTGGGAAATTTCACCTGATCGAAAAACACTCTATGCCGTTGCCATGAGCGGCAATGCTCTCTACCGGTATGACCTCACGGGAACCGGCCAGGAACTTTCTGCAACACGTATCGCTCCGCTGGTCTCGCAAGCCACCAAGACTGATTGTCGTGCTTTATGCGTCAGCCCCACGGGTACCGTCTGGGCAGGAGTGGCAGCCACCATTCCCGGCCAGTCTCAACAACTGAGGATCATCAGTTACCGTCCGGGAGATACCGTCACCCGTGACCACGGTCCGGTGGCTATTTCCAACCCGAAATATACAAGTTTCCAGGATGGCCAGGGAAAACCTCTTTCACACCAGCATGGAGTTCATCGCCCCCGGCCGAACGGGCCACTGGTACCGCGCTACGTGATCATGGCTATTTGCGCTCCCTCCGATGAACGTGTTTATGCCACGACACTTTATCCATTCACGTTGCATGAATTCAGGGACCTGCGATCGGCAGCGACACCACCTTGAGATCATTTCGATTGACATCTCAGGAGGCCGATTCTGACGACCCTTTTTGTCTCGGGGTGCTGTACCGATAACAACTTCGTTGGCTACAATGCAGGCGTTCGAGAGGTAGAAGCAAAGAGGCGAACCGACCGCAATCGACACGTGTACCTTGGCCTGGTACGAAATCGGCACAACCGGGCTGTTTTCCCGCACCAGGCATCCATGGAATCCGCATAACCTTGCTGGATTGCTGATCGTTTATCTTTCTAAACGACTGCCGGGACGGACCAGGCAAAGAGGCCGATCGAGTCACCGTCGTTTCCCTGAAAACCGGCTCGAAAGCTAAACAACCGAAAAAGGATCGACGCTCAATGAAAGCTATCTTGCTGGAAGAACCGCGGAAATTTCAACAGATTGAAATTGATGAACCATCGGCCCCCGGAGCAGGCGAAGCCCTGGTCAGTGTCCACCGCGTTGGCATCTGTGGTACCGACATCAGTGGCTACCTGGGCAAGATGCCCTTTTACAGCTATCCGCGAATCCCCGGCCACGAACTGGGAGTGGAAGTCCTGGAAGTAGGTTCCGAAGTTACCAACGTCAAATCCGGGGACCGCTGTTCCGTGGAACCCTACATAAACAACCCGGAGAGTTTTGCCAGTCGTCGGCAGCAGGAAAACTGTTGTGATGAACTTCAGGTCCTGGGAGTGCACGTGGATGGTGGCCTGCGACCTCGATTCATTTTGCCGGCACGCAAGCTGCACGTCTCGACCTCGCTGGCCATGGAACAACTGGCCCTGGTGGAAACACTCGGTATCGGCTGTCATGCCGTTGACCGTTGCAGTCCACAAGCTGATGATCACGTGCTTGTCATCGGAGCCGGACCTATCGGCCTCTCCGTGATGGAGTTCGTCAGGCTCTCTGGTGCGACCACCATCGCCATGGATATGAATGAGCAGCGTCTCACCTTTTGCAAGGAAACCATGGGCGTTGACCACACGATCACTTTTGCCGGTGATGGAACTGAATTGGATGCACTCCGGGAACTAACCGATGGCAACCTACCCACGATCGTCATCGACGCCACGGGCAATTCCAGTTCCATGTCCCATGCCCTCAACTACGTGGCCCACACGGGCAAGCTCGTGTACGTCGGGATTACCACCGACGAGATCCACTTTCGACAGCCGCTGATGCACGCCAAGGAATTGACAATGCTGGCATCCCGCAACGCCCTGCCGCGCGATTTTCAACGAATCATACGGTTGATCGAAGAAGGTCAGATCGATACCCAGCCCTGGATCACGCACCACACACCCTTTGATGAGATGATCGATCATTTCGAATCCTACACGAAACCCGAAACCGGTGTGATCAAGGCGATTGTTGAAGTCCAGTAAGTCCTTCACGGTTCGCATGCACCCCGTACATCTCGTAAGAAAGTAGAAATACCATGCCCCGCTCCTGTGTTACGATTAGCCTGGTCGAAGAAGCCCGTGGTGGTCCATTTGTATTCTGGGATGGCCTGGAAGATGGCTGCCGAAGAGCTCATGACCTGGGATTCGACGCGGTGGAAGTCTTTCCACCCGGACCCGATGCCGTGGACACCGAGCAGTTACGTTCCCTGCTCGACGAGTTCCAGTTGCAACTGGCAGCCGTGGGGACCGGCGGTGGCTGGGTCCGACAACGGTTGCTGCTGACTTCAGCGGATGCCCAGCAACGACAACAGGCCGTCGATTATGTCCGTTCCATTATCGACCTGGCCGGACCTTTCGGCGCCTCGGCGATCATCGGTTCCATGCAGGGCAATGCTGATCAGCAGACCGACCGGGAGACCACCCTGGGATACCTGACCGATGCCATGAGCGAGCTTGGTGAACATGCCCGGCAATACAACACGGCGTTGATTTACGAACCTCTCAATCGCTACGAAACCAATCTCTGCTGCACGATGGCAGACGGCGTGGAACTACTGGGACGACTGGGTGAAAACCACAACGCCGTCTTGCTGGCTGACCTGTTCCACATGCACATCGAGGAAACCAATGTCGCGGATGCCATCCGCACGGCAGGGGACCTGGTAGGGCACATCCATTTCGTCGATTCCAACCGTCGACCGGCAACCATGGGGCACATGCAGTATGAACCTATTGCTGCCGCGGTCCGGGACATCGGTTACGAGGGTTACATTTCTGCGGAAGCATTTGCCTATCCCGATTCCCAGCAGGCAGCCCAGGCCACGATCGACGCCTATCGCAAGTACTTCGGCTGAGAACCCTAACCTGAACACCATGTTCCCGGTCCAGCAAGATGCCGGGAGAATTTACCTTGCAAGGAACTCCCTTCATGAATGATCAAGCGGAATCCACCAGCTTACCCAAGCCTGTTACCCTGGGAATGGAACCCAGTTTCGGTTTTGGCGATCGCACGGGACTGGCCACGGCAGGTCACGTAGAATCCATGAAACGATCCGGTAGCGGGATCCAGGCCATCTTTCCTCAACAATCCATCCGGGAAATGAGCCGTACCAATCGCACTCCCCAGGCAGTCATGGATGATGCTCTCCAGGACATGGTACGGGCAGGCTGGACCGGTCCGACCGGGGCCGATGCAGACCATCTGAAAACCACCGAGGACGTCGATGTTACCGCCGCCGTGGGATTTACTTTTTTCACCATCGATCCATCGGATTTTGTCGATGCCCAGGCTGACGATTATGATGAGGCCACGGTACGCGAGAAATACGCTGCGAGTGGAGCAGAAGTTACCTGGCTGGACGAATACCGTGGTAAATCAATCACCCTGGATACCGGCACGGAAGTCGATCTCAGCGAAGAAGCCTGCCTGCGGGCGGCGGTCAAATACGGCCCGGCACTGAATCACGCGCTGATGCTGGCCAGCCACATAGAGCAAGTCCAGTCAGCTGCCGGAAACGATCACGAGATCGAATTGAGCGTCGATGAAACGGAGCAGCCGACCACCCTGGCCGAGCACTACATCATTGCCGATCAATGCGTGCGTGGCGGGATGAAACTGGTCAGCCTGGCACCACGCTTCATCGGAGATTTTGAAAAGGGTGTCGACTACAAGGGTGATGTCACGGCACTGGAAGCCTCGCTCAATGACCACGCAGCGATTGCCCGAATGCTGGGTCCCTACAAGCTCAGCCTGCACTCCGGGTCAGACAAGCTTTCCATGTACACCATCCTGGCTCGCTCTACCCGTGGCCTGTTTCACGTCAAGACAGCCGGCACGAGTTACCTGGAAGCACTACGGGTGGTTGCCCGGCACGACGAATCCCTCTTCCGGGAGTTGATCGATTTTTCGCGCGGTCGCTATGACACGGACCGTGCGACCTACCATCTTTCGGCAACCCTGGACTCCGCTCCCCCGACCACCGAGATCGCATCGGCGGCAGAGCTGGAAAAAATCTATCTCGAGATGTGGGACGATGTTCCCCAGGGAAAAGGATTCACCTACCCGGGACGACAGATCCTTCATTGTACGTTTGGATCCGTGCTGACCGATGAACGGTTTGGTCCTCTCGTTCACGACATTCTCAGGCAACACCCTGATACTTACCAAGAAGTCCTCGCGGACCATTTTGTGCGCCACCTGGATGCCCTCCAGGCGGGCATGTAATCTCTCGATACCGGAGCCTGCTCAAGCCATGTTAAAACACACGTTGATACATCCGAAGATTAACGAGGTCCTGGCCCGCGCCGGACACCACAGCAAGGTCTTGATTGCTGACGGGAATTATCCGGCTTCCTCCACGCTTGGCCCACGTGCCGAGCTGGTCAGCCTGAACCTGTCACCCGGCGTCGTCACCTGTACCCAGGTTCTCAGTGCCCTGGTCACGGCGATCCCGCTGGAAGCGGCCAACACGATGATGTACGAAACCGAGGGGCCCTATGCCCTGACCGCAGATCCGCCGGTCTGGAATGAGTATCGAGAGGTCATCCAGCAGGCAAACCTGGACCTGGCACTCGAACCCATTGAAAAATGGGACTTCTACGAGGCAGTCAATACGGGCGACCATATCCTGACCATCCAGACAGCGGATCAACAACGCTTCGCCAACCTGCTGTTGACCATCGGCGTACGAATGGACGACTAACACCCTGGCAACCTGGAGACCACGGACATGCAATTGCGTTCACTCGGTAACACGGGAATGGATTTATCCGTCCTGAGCTTCGGGGCTTCTTCCCTGGGCCAGGAATTTCGAGCCGTCGACCTGGACGAGGCCCTGCGTTCGGTACACGTAGCGCTGGACAGCGGCATGAATTTCATCGACACGTCACCCTACTACGGTCGTGGGATGTCAGAAGTGCTGCTCGGAACGGCACTCAAGGATGTACCGCGAGACCAGTACTACCTGGGAACCAAGCTGGGCCGCTACGACGCTGCTCACTTCGACTTCTCGGCGAAACGCGTCGTGGAAAGTGTCGACATCAGCCTGCATCGCATGGGAGTCGAGTACCTCGACATCTGCCTGTGCCATGACATCGAGTTCGTGGACCGACAACAAATCGTCGCTGAAACCATTCCTCAATTGCGAGAAATCCAGCAGGCCGGCAAGGTGCGCTTTATCGGTATCTCGGGATACCCCATGAACAACTTTCGCTTCATCCTGGAACAGACCGACCTGGACGTGGTCCTTTCCTACAACCATTACACGCTCCAGAACACGATGTTTGCCGACCAGGTTTCCTACCTCCAGGAGAAACAGGTCGGTATCATGAATGCCGCTCCCTTCTCGGCACGGCTCCTTACCAATGCCCCCTTGCCACCCTGGCACAAGGCGACACCCGAGGTACGAGAAATATGCCAGGCGGCCGCGCAGCACTGCCAGGCGGCCGGCGTCGATATCGCTCAACTGGCCGTGCAATTCTCCGTGGCGCATCCAGACATGACAACCTGTGTCACTGGCTCTGCGAATCCCGCTCGCGTGGCCCAGTGGGTCCAATGGATTGACGATCCGATTGACGAAACATTGCTTGCCGAGGTCCAGGCCATCCTGCAACCTGTTCACAACTGGTTCTACCAGGAAGGACTGGCAGAAAACAACGATCCTCAACCTGGCTAAACACGTGTTCGCAACCGCCTCATGGTCGCAAGGAAACAGACGATGCCTGTCACGATCGATGCTCATCATCACTACTGGGAACTGGGGCGTTTCGACTATTCATGGTTGGATGAACCGACCCTGGAACCGATTCGACGGAGCTTCCTGCCGGGGGACCTGCAACCATTGATCGAGGCGGTTGGTATCGAGAAGACCATCTTCGTGCAGACCCAGCACAACCTGGCAGAAACCGAGTGGGCGCTGAGCCTCGCGGACCAACACGATTTCATGGCCGGAGTCGTCGGTTGGGTCGACCTGTCGAGCGAACAATGTGAAGACCAGTTACTGCAACTCCAGGAACATCCCAAGTTCGTGGGCATCCGCCATATCACCCAGGATGAACCCGATGATGACTTTATCGTGCGTCCGGAAATCACGCGTGGTCTGCAGGTTCTCGAGAAACATCAGGTACCGTTTGACCTGCTTTTCTATGTGAAACACGTCCACCATGCGGCCACGGTTGCCGCGGCCCTGCCCAATTTACCACTGGTGATTGACCATCTGTCCAAACCGGAAATCAAGGACGGACACCTCGACAACTGGCAAGGTCATTTCTGCCAGGCGGCAACCTTTCCCAACGTTTACTGCAAGCTGTCCGGGATGATCACCGAGGCCAACTGGAACAACTGGTCTGCTGCCGACCTGAAGCCTTACGTGGAAACAGCCCTGGAAGCATTCGGACCGGAACGTTGCATGTTTGGTTCGGACTGGCCGGTCTGCGAACTGGCCGGTTCTTACTCCCAGGTCCACCAGGTACTTGCGGACCTGCTTGGATCACTGAGCGAGGACGAACGCCAGATGATTTTCGGTGGGACTGCTGCCCGCTTCTACCAGTTGGATTGCTGATCCGATAGGCAATTCACTCTGCAAGCTTGAAATCAGCATCAGTCAGTCCCACGTTCGTTTTCACTTCCAGGTACGTGTATTCCTCCAGCAGCGGAGCTTCCTTTCCCGGGGCTGCAGGCCAACCGTAGGATTCGAAGCGAACCGGGCACTTGCGTTCATCATCCAGGTAGAGGCGGCAACGGTGGTATCGCAAACGTTCATCCTGTTGCGGATGAATAACCTCGATAACCGTGCAACGGCGGTCATTGATCTTGGCATCCTTGCGAAACTGCACCTGGCAATTACCCAGCGTGAGTTCCTCACGAGCAACGGAAATCACGCGTCGCAACAACACCTCGAACCCGATCTCGGTCAGGGGATAACGGTTTCCCTGCATCGCCAACAATCCCTGCGGATTGAGCATCAAGGTGGGGACGATTCGCCTCGCCAGTCCCTGTCGAGCCTCGCGCACCATCAACTGGCCCTTGTTCTTCTCCGCCACGTAAACAACTTCACGCCCCTTCATCGACTCCGGGTGTCGATACTGAATATAGACACTGAAGGGCGTCTTCGTCCCCTCCTGGCCCTGGCGGGCATGGCGAATTTTTACTGCCAGAACTTCCGGTTCGCCCAGTCGCCCCTGGACCCGTTCTCGCTTGACCAGGAGCGCCTCGTAATCCGTGATCTGTCGAACCATTTCCCGCTGAGCAGATTCGCAAAAGTCGATAGCAGCCTGCAGGGGATGTGCCTCGCCTGCCAGCGCCGGCAGACCAGCCACGACACCCATCCAAAGGCACAAACCGGTGCAACTTTTCGCAGCAAGTTCCACAACATACTCATCTCTTTCAAAATGGGTCGTTGGTGCCAGCGTGGCGATCCTGTACAACCAAGGAACGACGACCAGACAAAAACCAGTCTAGCACGCAATGATCCGGAGGGTAAACGCGATGACCTTAAGTTGCTCACGCCATGGCACACCTTGTCAACTGGCTGCCCTACTGGTTTTTGCGTTCGGCATCGCGGTTCATCTACAGGCAGCCGAAATCGTCCTGACCACGAAATTACATCACCTGCGACAGCAAGGTACCCGGGAATGGAGTTCCTTTCCCATGCAGGCCCAGGCCGCATCCCTGGCAATTCAATTCGCGATCCCCGCCAAACCCGTGGCGAGCACGCTACGACTGCGACAACAGGATGTGAAGCAACCCTGGCAAGTGATGATCAACGGGAAGACGGTGGGCAAGCTGCAACAGGACGAGAACGACATGGTTCGTTACCTTGACGTGCCTGCGAGCGTGCTCCAGCAGGGCGACAATCAACTCAGCCTGAAATCCGACAGCAAACGCGGGGCGGACGATATTCGTGTTGGCGAAATGGTCTTGTTCGATCAGCCTCGCGACCGGGTCCTGTCCCAGGGAGAAGTGAACGTGCGGGTGGTTGATGAACAAGATCAACCACTGCCCTGCCGCCTGACGATTCTCGATGCAAAGGGAGCTCTATCCACCGTGGGAGCCCGGTCCAGCAGCACCCTGGCCGTGCGTCCAGGTATCGTCTATACCGCCAACGGACAGGCGCGCTTCGGCCTACCCGCGGGCCGCTACCAGATCATTGCCGGGCGCGGATTCGAATGGAGTATTGACTCTACTACGCTCATGATCAGCAAAGGCACCATGCGCGATGTAAATCTTTCCATCAAGCGCGAAGTTCCCACGCAGGGGCTGGTCAGCTGCGACACGCATGTCCACACGTTCACTTATTCCCGCCACGGGGATGCCACGGTCGAGGAACGCATGATCACCACGGCTGGCGAGGGCATCGAGTTACCGATCGCCACCGACCATAACCTGCATATCGATTATCGTCCCGTGCTGAAACGGATGAACCTGGAGAAGTTCTTTACACCCGTCATTGGCAATGAAGTCACGACCAGCGTTGGGCACTTTAACGTCTTCCCCGTGAAGGCAAATGCCCCGCTGCCCGACCATCGCCTGACCACCTGGCCGGAAATCATCACCAGTATTCGCCAGGCAACCGGCGCAGAGGCCATCATCCTGAACCACGGACGTGATCTACACAGCAATGTGCGACCGCTGGGGTCAGCAAATCACATTGCGGTCACGGGCCAAAATCTGCATGGCTGGGGATTTGGCCCCAATGCCATGGAGTTAATCAATTCCGGTGCTACCCAGACCGATATCATGCAACTGGTTCATGACTGGTTTGGCCTGCTCAACCGCGGCTACCGGGTGACACCCGTGGGTTGCAGTGACTCGCATGACGTGGGACGCCATTTTATCGGCCAGGGACGTACCTATATCCGTTGCCCCGACCAGGATCCTGGCAATATCCCGGTTGCCGAGGCCGTCCGCAACTTCGTCGCCGGACGGGTAATTGTCAGTTATGGATTACTCACAACGATCCAGGTCAATGACCGCTATACCATGGGAGACCTGGTACCTGCCGGCGAACCGCTCCAGGTGAAAGTATCGGTCCTGGGACCTGGCTGGTCACGGGCCAGCGTGGTGGAGCTATACGCCAATGGCAAGCTCCTCAGGAGCGCCAGGATTGCCGAGGGCAAACGAGCTGGAACCAAGTGGCAAGGAACCTGGAAACTGCCTCCCTTGAACCACGATGTTCACCTGGTGGCCGTGGCACGTGGACCTGGTATTGCATCCCTGCACTGGCCCACCGCCAAGGCATACCAACCCACGTCCCCGGAATGGACAGCCTCGGTATTCAGTTGTACTGCCGCAACCTGGATCGATGCGGACGGAAATGGAAAACCGACCAGTGCTCACGAGTATGCAGAATCGCTGGTGAAACAAGCTGCCGGCGACACCAATGCCCTGCTCAAGCTGTTGGCAGCCTATGACGAAGCCGTCGCGTCCCAGGCAGCTGCCCTGCTGCAAAGCAAGACCCCTGGGATTCTTTTGCAACCGGCATTTCAACAATCCCTGGCCCAGGCTGCCGGTGCGGTCCAGCAGGGCATGCAGGCTTACCTGTTACAATGGCGTGCAAGTGAACAGGCGCGCAGCCAACGCTAGACACGAATCTCGCACTATGAACCAGCCAGCCAGCTGGTAATAATCGGCCACAGCGTGGCCTGGATGCCGACCAGGGCCAGCACGACCAGCGTTAGCTGGCGGAGCCGTTGTTTCGAAACCCGCTCACCGAGTGAAAGTCCAGCCAGCGTCCCCAGGAAAACCCAGGGCAAACCGTAGAGACCCCAGGCAAATCCCCACCCGGCCAGCGTGCCAAAGAGGATCATATGGATCAGGGCCAGGGGAATATTGCCCCCCAGCATGACCAGGAACATGAATCCGCGGGAACGCAGAGGTGACCAATCATGTGCCACGGTCCACAACCCCAGGACAGGACCACCCATCCCACAAAATCCAAGCAGCAGGCCGCTACTGGAAAAGGCAAACCATTCCCAGCCGGCATGCAGTTTCGTGGCAGGCGCGACGCGTAAACGCCACTGGACCAGCACGATCAACAACAGGACCAGCCCGATGACCTGCTTCACGGCCTGCTGGCTATGTTGGCCCAGTTGCCATAACAACAGGGCTCCGACCGGTAACATCACCAGGCGAATCACGATCGGTCGCCGCGTATCGGTAAGATCAATCGAACGACGCAACTGGTAAGATCCCAGGGCAGACTGGATGATCGAGGTGATCGTCACGATGGCCACTGCCTGGACCGGTAGAAAACCGGCCAGCATCAGCAGCGGAATTC
>JAYGDH010000645.1:0-8509 GCA_046583055.1 Pirellulaceae bacterium
AGATCAATTAGCCCCGGGGTTACCAGTAAACCACGGGCGTCGACCAGGCAACTTGCCTCGCCAGCTGGTAGATCTTCCCCGACCTCCGCTACCAGCCCACCCTGGATGGCAACGTCCCTGACAGCCCGCAGTTGCTGCGACGGATCAATCACTTCACCACCACGAATCAAGATATCCCACTTCATCCGAAATTCACCCTCGTGTACCCAGGATTAACAAATTGATCGGCAACCTTGCAACTGCACTTATTCGATGCGAAAATCGGACAGGACGCAACCACTCGCTTGCCAAAAGGAAACTCACCTCGTGGATCTCAACGAACAATACGGACTGCGCCGTGTCATTAACGCCTGTGGCAAGATGACCTCGCTCGGTGGCGCCGCAGTGCTGCCGGAAATCGTACCCACGGTTACTGAATCACTCCAGAATTTTTACGAACTCGATGATCTCCAGGCGGCGGCCGGACGCATTATTGCTGAGGCAACCGGCGCAGAATCCGGTTGCGTGACCGCCTGCACGTCAGCCGGCATCAGCACCTGCGTGGCAGCCTGCATGACCGGAACTCACCTGGGCAAGGTACTCCAGTTACCGGATCCAACCGGGATGCCTCATCGTGTCCTGATCCAGAAGGGACATTGCGTCAATTATGGAGCTCCGATTACCCAGGCGATTCGCCTGGCTGGCGCCGAGGTGATCGAGGTAGGCACCATCAATCGCTGCACGACTGAATCAATGGAACTCGAGTTATCCCGAGATCATGTTGCTGCCGTTGTCGCTGTGGAATCTCATCACACGGTCCAGCATGGCTGGATCCCCCTGTCGGAACTGGTCCCCATGGCGCATGCGGCAGGCGTCCCGGTCATTGTTGACGGCGCAGCCCAGGACCTGCGATTCCAGGAGTTAATTGGTTACGGCAGCGACCTGGTCATTGCCAGTGCCCACAAGTTCCTGTGCTCGACGACAGCCGGCGTGGTTGCCGGTCGCCGGGAACTGATCGAGGCAGTCTATTTGCAGAACCGGGGCATTGGCCGCGGCATGAAAGCTGGCAAGGAAGCGATTTTCGGTACCATGGCTGCCCTGGAATACCGCATGCAACAGAATGTGGCCGACTGGACCGCCGAACAGGACCGCCGTGTGGCCTTAATCATTTCCCAGTTGCAGGACATCGCGGGACTTTCCCTGGGAATTGACCCCGATCCCAATGGTTGCCCGTTCTCCCGGACGCGACTGGTTCCGGACGAGGCGCTCACAGGACATACCGCGCAATCCCTGACCACGGCACTGGCCGACGGAGACCCGACGGTCGTGGCACGTGCTCATCATGCCGAGGAGGGGTATATCTACCTGGATGCCGTGGAAATGTCCGATGAAGACATTCAATACGCCTGCCAGAAAGTACGTACTATCCTGGGCGCTGTCGTCACCTAGGGTCACGATCCAGGTGATGGCTCTTCGGACTGGACAATCCCACCGAACAACTGGCGCAGTCGATGCAGGTCCTCGGCTGGTAATGGCGTGCCCAGCACGCTGGCCACGTTCGCTTCCAGGTGCTCCACGTTTCCTGTCCCGATCAGCACGGTGGAAACAGCATCATCCGACGCACCAAACCGGTAGCCAGCGTCGACGATTGAACGGACACCATCATGAACCAGGAAATCCAGTGGGGCCTCGGACGGCAGGCTGTCCGCCGCGAGCAGTCCCTGGTCCTTCCACCTCGTAATTATTTCTGCCAGCTTCTCCGGGCGTGTCAATTTCACTCGCACCGTGGACATGTTAATGACTCCCACGTTCTGGGCCCTGGCCTGGGGCAGGACTTCCCGCTCGGCGGTCATGTTGAGGATGCCATACTTCACCATCAGCGCATCCCACAGGTCATCCCGTAGTGCCGCCTTGAGCATCTCGTGCCCCGGATCACGATAAAAGTATTCCGTCACACCGATAAAGCGGACCTTTCCTTGCTGCTGAAGTCGCTGGACCGTGGGATACAGCCGTTCCACGGCCTCGTGGTAATTGTCGGGAACCAGTCCGTGAAACTGAAACAGGTCGATGACGTCGGTTTGCAATCGCTGCAGGCTTCTCTCGCAACTGGCCACGACGGCTTCCCCGTCGACCAACTTACCCTGCTCGCCAGGATCCGGGGTAAATTTCGTTGCCAGGTAGTAGCGTCCGCGATCAATCCCCTTCAGGGCCCGGCCCAGGATCTCCTCGCTTTGACCGTAGGCAGCGGCCGTATCGAGAAAATTGATTCCCAGGTCCAGGGCTCGCTGAACCACCTCGTGGGAACGAGCCTCGTCGGCATGGGTACGCTGACCGATCCGACTGGGGCCACCCGTGCCGAGGCTAATTGCCGAAACTTCCAATCCGCTACGTCCCAGGGTGTGATAGATCACGTTATGGTCTCTCCTTTCCTGCCAGTTTACGTCGATTCAAAGACTCCTGCGAGCCGCCGAGGAACCGTTTAGACAGCGACGCATCGTGGCACCCTCTTCTCAAAGAAAATAAAGGGGTAACAGGTTTCACTAGGCCGCACACTGTCCTAAACTGCCCGCATAGTCCGGTACCTGCCGCTCCAGGCCTGTCGCTTCCCAGGAATCTTCGCTCATGACTAATCGTCAGCCACTCACCCCGGAAGATGTCTTAAAATTCGAGAACGTAGGGGATGCCCAGTTGTCACCTGACGGCAAGACGATTGCCTTTGTCCGGGGCAAGCCCTTCAAGCCCGACGGCAGTTCAGTCCACGCCACGATTTGGCTTTGCGATGTACCAACCGGAAAACTGCGGCAGTTAACCCGTGGCCCGCGTACCGACACCCTGCCCCGCTGGTCACCCGATGGCAAACAACTGGCCTTCCTCTCGAACCGCCTGGCGGAAAAACAAAAACAGATCTTCTTGATCGATCCTCACGGTGGAGAAGCCAGGGCACTGACAAATCTCCGGGGAATGATCCCCACTCCTCGTGGCCTGAATGCTCTCCAGTGGTCCCCCGATGGTCAGCAACTGGGCTTTCTCCTCAAGGACTCCTACACGGAGGAAGAACGAACTCGCCGGCGTCAGAAAGACGATGCCATGGTCTTCGAGCAAAACCCACTCTACGTACGGGCCTGGAGCGTGCGGATCGACGACCAGTCCGTACGCTGCATTTCCCCGGAACAACTGCAAGTCTGGGAATTCAGCTGGCATCCGGACAGTCAACGGATGGCGGCCACGGTTTCTGATGTTCCCTACGAATCTGCCTGGTACTCCAATCGGCTAGTCACCTTTGCGATCCAGGGTGACACCCACGAATTGTGGAGTTCCTCGCGACAGGTCTCGCTGCCCGGTTGGTCTCCTGATGGTAGCCAGGTGGCCTTTCTTTCCGCGACCTGGAGTGACCGGGGCTGTGCCGCCGGCGATCTCTGGACGATCGCAGCCGAGGGTGGTGAGGCAAACCATGTGAGTGCGGGCACGGTCGCCAGTTTCGGTTGGTATCACTGGACATTGGACAGCCGCCAGTTGTTAGCCATTGGCCATGAACGGGGCGGCACGGGAATTCATCGTTTCGATATCCCCGGAAAAACGGCCACTGCACTCTGGTGGGAAGAAGCAGCTGTCAGTGAGGCCCATTGGCCTCGCTTTTCGGTTGCTTCCGACAAAACCATCGCACTCATCAAGGAGGATCCGGCTCATCCACGCGATCTCTGGGTTGGGCAACTGCAGGGAGATCAACTTGACTGGAAACAATTGACTAATCTCCATCCCCTGGCAGAGACCTTCCTGGCCGGGGAGACCTCGTTTCATCACTGGCAGGGTGCTGACGACTGGCCCATGCAAGGCCTGCTGATCAAACCCACGAATTACGAACCGGGAACATCATACCCATTGGTAATGTGGGTACACGGTGGCCCCACGGGCGTCAGTGGTTCTCGCTACTACACAAGTTTCGGCTGGTGCCAGTTGATGGCCAACGCCGGTTACGCCGTTTTCCTGCCTAATTACCGGGGCTCGGTGGGCTGGGGACTGGAGTTCTCCGAAAGTAATCTCGGCGACATGGGGGGAAAGGATTTCCAGGACATGCTGTTGGGCATCGATAGCCTGGTGGATGCCGGCATTGCGGATACGGAACGTCTAGCGGTAGCCGGTTGGTCCTACGGAGGTTTCATCTCCGCCTGGGCCGTTTCCCAGAGTCAACGCTTTCGGGCGGCCGTGATGGGCGCCGGAATTTCTCACTGGTCCAGTTTTCATGGCAAGAGTTGCCTGTCTGACTGGGATGCCATGTACTACCAGGCCGACCCCTACGAACGCTCGGGAAAATTTGAACAGTTTTCCCCCATCACGTATGCTCATGACATCCAGACCCCCACGTTGATCCTGCACGGCGAGCGAGACCAGGACGTCCCGGTCGAGCAAGCCTACACTTTTTTCCGCACGCTCAAGGACCAGGAAGTTCCGGTTGAACTGGTGGTTTACCCTCGAGAATCACATGCGGTTACCGAGCGATTACACATGCTGGACATGTCGCGGCGGGTCCTGGCATGGCTCGACACACATCTTTAACCGGAACGCACCGTCCCTGGCATATTCTCGTTTTTCGAGGAGTAGAAACGAAACACCATGACACACGATACCGCATTCCAAATGTCAGCCTCGAACATTCGCTTCGGTGCGGGCATCACGCGCGAGATCGGCATGGACTTACAGGACCTGCAGGTCAAACGCACCCTCGTAGTCCTGGATCCCCAACTGGCTTCCCTGCCGGCAGGCATCACGACAATAGATTCCCTGAAATCCGCCAGGGTTGATTTTGACGTGTTCGACGAGGTTTCCGTGGAACCAACGGACGTCAGCTTTCGCCGTGCCGCCGAAATTGCCAGTGAAGGTAAATACGATTCTTTCGTTGCTGTCGGGGGTGGCAGTACGATCGACACCGCCAAGGCTGCCAACCTGTACGCCACCTATCCCGTGCCCGATTTTTTTGATTACGTCAATGCACCCATTGGCCAGGGGCAACCGGTGCCTGGTCCCCTCAAGCCCTTGATTGCCGTTCCTACCACGGCGGGAACCGGTAGCGAAACCACGGGCGTGGCGATCTTTGACTACCTGGACAAGAAGGCCAAGACCGGCATCGCGCATCGTTACTTGAAACCGACCCTGGGCATTGTCGATTCCGACAACACCGCCACTCTTCCACCTGCCGTGGCGGCGGCCACCGGCCTGGATGTCCTCAGCCACGCGCTCGAATCCTACACAGCCATTCCCTTTACTTCCCGACCCATGCCAGCTCGCCCCCTCGAGAGACCTGCCTACCAGGGCTCGAATCCGATCAGCGACATCTGGGCCCTGCGAGCCCTGGAAATCCTCCACGAGTATCTTGTCCGGGCAGTGGCAGATACCAGCGACGAAGAAGCCCGAGGGCAAATGCTGCTGGCAGCGGCCATCGCCGGCATCGGGTTCGGCAATGCGGGTGTTCACTTACCCCACGGCATGTCATATCCAGTGGCCGGCATGGTACGGGACTACCAACCCCCAGGCTATATCGTGGACCACCCGATCGTGCCCCACGGCATTTCTGTCATTCTTCACACACCGGCCGTGGCGCGGTTCACGGCCCCGGCAAATCCTCCCCGGCACCTCCGTGCTGCTGCTGCACTCGGCGCCGACATTGACCATGTGGACCCGGAAGACGCTGGCGAGGTCCTGGCCAACCGGGTGATCCAGATCATGCAAACACTGGATATGCCAAACGGACTGGCGGCGGTTGGCTATGGCAAGGAAGATATTCCAGCACTGATCCAGGGCACGTTACCTCAACACCGTGTGACCAAGTTGTCACCAGTCGAGGTGACCGAGGAAAACCTTGCCGGCCTGTTCGCTGACTCACTGACCATCTGGTAACTAGTTACCGTGGTAGTGATTCCAGTACCGCCTGCATAAGAATCCTGGCTTCTCCCTTACCCTGCTTGTCCTGCTTGGGAAAGATGCCCCGGTAAATACCCCGGAACGATTTCATTTTCTCAGCGTTTCTCGCGTATCGAAAGGCAATTGCCAGGGTACCCTCGTAGCGCGTTTTCCGGGCGTCATCGAACGTGAAATAGACGGTCCCCTGCAGGATCGCGTAGTGGGACTGCTCGTCCGAACCGGACGGCCGAAAGAGCAGGTCCCCCTGGACATCCAAAATCCGACCCGACCGTTCCATCATTCCGGGCGGGTAGAGTTGTTCCAGCCAGCGTTTTAACGAGTGCGCTGATACACGCCTGGATGTTTGCGGATACTGCAGAACCTTTTCCTCGGCCATGTTGGCAGCCACGGTCTCAACAACGGGGACGCGGTAGGAATTACTAAAGGGATGTTCCAGGGAAAGCAGGACTCGTACGCCGGCAGGCATTTGCGAGACGGCAGCTGGTTTCAAGGTTGTGAGAGCGGGCAATTTCAATTGCCGGCCAGCTACCCGGGTCTTCGACAGGTCCATCCCTGCCGATGCTTTCTTGATCTCCTGCTGGAGGAATGTTCCCATCCGCTGCTGGTCGAAGCCCAGGGTTGCAGGGCTCTGTCCGGCAAAGGGGAAAAAGGCAGCTTCCAGTTCACCTGCCGGATTCAGCACGAACAGTCGGATGGGCCCACCATTACGGGAAACATTTGCTTGCCTGTAAAGCGTTCCCACATCCTCGGGGAAATCCCGGGTCGAGGTTCCATTCCAGGAAACTAGGATAAATGGACGCAGTGTCGCCACGACATCAGGATGCGAGAGGGAACTCCCCCTCATATGGTCCGCGCTAGCTCAGCAATGGCCGCTGTAAAAGTTCGTCGGCCCGCTGAAATTTGTCACCATGATGAAGAAAATGGGACGTTGCTCTGCCCGCGCACGAGCCCTGGCAGCGGCCAGTGTCGGTTCCCAGTCGAGCGAATAGATAGCCAGTTCCTTGCTGGCCGGGTAGCTGGCTTCCGCGTAACGTTCGATCTCCTGGGCACCCGCGGGCGTGGGGGCAAATGTCGCCAACGGTTTTGCGAATTCGATCTCCTGTTGCTGACGGACCTGCTGCAAGAGTGACTCGAGCGGGTCCCGGGAGCGCTCTTGTTGCGCCAACCCGATGGTCGACCAGAACAGCGAACAGACCACCGAAAGCACGATTCGGCTGTTAGCCACTCGAGATTTCCAACCTGCAGTAATCATGCTTCCCAGCCCTCCACTTATGCACCTGGCACTCACCATTGTCTAGCTAACTAATTGAACACTCCCACCCGGGATCGGCCCCGGTTATTTTTCTTTTACCGGCACGAGTTCCCACCGTTCCCCGAAGAAAGCAGCATCAACAACCTTGCCCGGATATTGCGAGGTAGGTGGCGATCGCAGATCAACGATCGCCCAATCAGGCAACATGGGTACCTGCCTGGCGTTGTTCAAATAGGCATACTCACGAAAGGTAAAACTGCTGTTAAGAACGACATAACGACGGGGATTCAATGGGTTCGGGTAAACCATGATTGGTACATGATGAGTCGCATCATAATTTTTCTCTCCCACGCTGACCTGGTCGGATGACCAGTCGATCGGCAACGAAGCGGCTATTCGCTTCAACAGTTGGTTACTCTCCGGGTCACCCCAGAGCACCAGGTTGGCCGTGGCGATATCCTCTGCAGTCACCGCCGTATCGAGTTTAACACGAGCGTCTCCCCGGAAATGGCGTCGCCAGTGTTCAATTGCTCGAGCCAACTCAGCCCGGGTCCATGATTCGACCAGGGGGCGAGAACTTTTCCCGCTGGGTCGCACGAAGATAAACGAATCCATCAGTGCATCATCGATCGGTCCTTGCATCCCATGTCGTTTCTGCAACACCTCCGAATCCGTTTTACCCCGGACCCATCGTTGCCCTTTCCGTACCAGCGAACAATACCAGGATCGATCGCTACCCGGCCTGGGACCGCTGACCTGCTGCCCATCAATCACGATGGAAACCGGTTCTCGCAGACGAAAACCGGCATTCCCGGGATGCATGGCAAACGTCAGTGCCATGGCATTACGGGTGGCAACCTGGAGAGACGTGTCATTGACAATTTTCGCATCAACCTGGGCGCGCTCCCAGTGTTTTTTCATGGCATCGAGGGTAACCCAGTGCATGTGGTTATATTTCAGCGTGTAGGTAACCAGGTGAACGTTCGCCGGATTCAACTGTCGGCCGCTTTCAGCCAGGCTGTCCAGGCGGCGGGCAATTTCCGGCTTGGTATCGGGATGGATACGGTGTTTTGCCTGCGGCCCGATCAGATGAACCAGGTCAATTCCTTCCCTGGCCAGTGCGGTGGCCATGATATCCGCTGCCTGCTTCTGGCTATCCAGTTCACCGCTGTAGGCGACCGTGGGACAATGGAACAGGTTCAGTGCATAATCCGTGCAGTCATACCAATGCCAGAGTTTTCGCTCGTACCAGGTCGGGTGAAGCGTCTCTTTCTGGAAAAACCGCAGGAACTCCGGTGTTTCAGAGAATCCTGCACCGGGATTGGCGGCAAACCAGCGGTCGGAATAATGCACCGCAAACTG